>NZ_CAWNXG010000022.1:0-80872 GCF_963878145.1 Photorhabdus sp. S10-54
CAATGAGAATATCAATGGGTTAATCAGACAATACTTTCCAAAGGAAACCGATTTTAATGAAATCTCTGATCAGGAAATAAATTTTGTGGTAAACCGATTAAATAATCGCCCCCGAAAAACACGGGGTGGGAAAACACCGAATGAATTATTTAAGGGAATACGAACATGTTTACTTCCAGATTAACGATGTTGCACTTATTATGTGAATCTACCATGTTTTTATATATTTAATGTTGGGTTTAATTATCAGTCAATATAAATAAAATGAACGGATTTAATATGGTAAAATATATATTTAAAATAATTTGGTTAAATAAATTGAGTTATTTTCTGTTTTAATGAATTGATTTATTTAATTTGTAATTAATCGATATTATTTCGATGTGTTTTCAAATGGTTTATTTTTAATTTAAAATTTACTTGTGGTGATAAAATAGGTGTTTTTGTTATATTGAATATGCTTGAGGTTTTAATAAAATTCTATTTTACCCCAGGCATAATCAGTGACGCGCGTTATATACCCGTTATCTTTCAAGTTGCCTCTTTGTTGGCTGCACTCGCTCACCCCGGTCACATAGTTATCTATGCTCCCGGGGATTCACTCCCTTGCCGTCGCGAATCAATAGGGTATAAGGCTAACTTCGTCCGTAAAAGAAGCCCTTTAAGTTAATAAAAATTTCTCAGGTATATAGTGATAAAGATTATTGACTCGACAATATTCTTCTAATTGAAGAGTGGAGTTAATATTTATTTTATGATATATCCTGGCCGTATGGTTTTCAATTACACTAGAATCAAGATTCAATATTATTCCAATTTGATTTATTGTGTATTTCTGTAAGAAAAGGAAAATAATATCCGATTCACGCTCAGTAAAAAGATCTGTCGGTGGTTGGAGTAAAATGGATGAGGGAAGTTTATTATGATATTGATACAGACAGGTTAATGAATAGTCCTTCGCCTTCCAGCAATGATATATAATGCCTATACAACTTCCATCTTCGTGATAAAAAGGCATCTTTTCACAGAAATAAGATAATAGAATTTGCTCTTTACCAAATACATGTGTTTCAAGTGAGCATATATTTTGCCCTTTTTTCATTACTTTTTGATCATGATGAATATATTCCTTTGCAAATTCAGCGCCGCCCCAAGGGAGTTCATGATCATAAAGCCCACTGTAATCAAATGATTGTGAGAAATTTTTGATAGAACTTAATGCTTTATTACCATAAATAAAACATGAAGAACTATCTTTTATTCCCCAAGGTTCATTACTTATTTCCATTGTATTGATAATCTGAGGCGATATCGTACAGTTCTTCATAAAATCTCCTTCATAATTTGAAGATTAAATAAACATTCTACTTTTGGATTCCCTCGTGTTTTCTGGGATAATATAGCAATAAAATTGACTTTTTTCATAAGAATTTTCTAGTTTTTTACTGTTTTAAGCAGATCGAATTGTTGTTTATTATTTAATTCAGATCCATTCCAAGGAAGTTCATGATTGTAAGACTTTCTCCGATTAAATAATTTTTCAATATTATGAGTAAATTATTTTGTTGCTAAATTATCGTAAATAAAATACGGATAACCATTCTTTACGCCCCACGGTTTGTGATTTTTTCCACATATTAATGAATTGTAGAGTGATATTTGATATAAAGTGCATTTTATGTTCTCAATGATATTTTATATAGTTAATAATATATTATTACGATATTATCGTTGTGGAATAATTTTTCCAGTTTATCAATTTATTTTTATCTAAATATTCAGCAGGCCATATTAAAGAACAGCGATGAAAAACAGATCCGCTAAATAATCTTCTATATTGAATATTTACCTGTTTTAATATGATTTTTTATTATAGGAAAATTAAGCGTAATGTTTAAATAGGACTAGTTACTTAATCATAACCTTAAATTTACAGTATTTTAGATAAACCTGAGTATTTCATACGCGTTCCACTTACTTTATCTTCATTTTTATCTTTTACAATTATCGTATCATTTTCCCAGTCGCCAATTAGTTATTTATGATTTATGATTTATGATTTATGAATGTTCATTAATACTGGCTCTATTTTTAATTGAGAAAGCATCTGAAAATGAGGCGGTTTTGGGTGCTTATTTACTTAATCTATTCCGGGATTTTATCTGATGGCTATTCCCGTTAGAATTAGTGAATATATCAGTATCGAAAACAAGTTTCATTATTTTAGTCCTACTCATACTCGCTCTATAAATGAATGAAGTTTGGAAAAGGAATTATATATATTAAACTTTAAATCGGTATATGATTAATAAGATATTCCAAGCAGAGAAATAACATTTCAAAATAGAATATTTGAGGATTGTAATTCGATTAATTTTTTGTTGAAAATAGAGTATTAACAGAATTGGTTGTTTTATATTTTTTTAATCTCTAAATCTAGATTTACGTACTTTTGAATATTATTATTATTTAAACAAAGTTGAGATTTATCAAATTAAAGTTCGATGGTAAAAATCTCCCGCGATTATTCAATATCAGGAGATTTGATTTAGAAAAGATAATTTGCTTTATCGATTCAATTACAGAATACGACTAATCAATTTGTCTACCCGGATGCGACGTAAGCGGCGGATAAGTTTACGTACTTTGACTGGGTAAAGCTGGATGCTGTCCAATTCCTGATAATCACTGACAACCGTAGTATAAGTACGGATACAGTGTAGTTCTTTTGTACGTTGCTCCTGCATTTCTTTATGAGGATCGTGGATAAGAATGGCATTTTCTAAATCGAGTCCCCAGGCACGAGGATTAAGATTATTTCCTGTAATCAATTGCCATTGATTGTCCACCCACACACCTTTTAGGTGGTAGCTATTATCACCATCTTTCCATAACCTGATAGTCAGTTGATTGTTGTCAACATAACGCTGTAGTCTACTGATGAAACGGCGCAGATTAATTTCATATAAATAGGGCAATGCACCGATAATTTTAAATGGTTCTTCCGGTGGAATATAAAAATCGTTGGCAGTTTTATCGCCAACAATAATTTCCACATGTTTACCTTTACGAAGTAGATGAACAATCCGTCGGACAATGATGGCTGGAAGATTAAAATACGGAGTGCAAATAATCAGCTTTTGTTCTGTGCTGGCGATCAGATGACTAATGGTTTTATTTAGTAGATTCTTCTTTCCCAGACCGGCAAGGGGAGTGACAGATAGTTCGTCATTCGTTGCCTGATTATTTATTTTATAGGTAGTGTGCCGCAGAGAAAAACGTAATTGACGGATCAAATTTTTAATTTCAGGAATACGAGGACGGTTTTTACAATCCAGTTTCTGTACGGCTCCTGTAGCGATAATGTAATTATCAACAAAGTGTTTCATTGCTTCTGCAAGTTTTGCATTGTGAAGCAAGTGGTAGCGATCATAACGATATTTATCATGTTGGTGGAGATAAACATCATTAATGCTTGCTCCGCTATAAACCACAGTATCGTCAAAGATAAAACCTTTTAAATGTAAAACACCTAGTGCTTCGCGGGTATTTACAGGTACACCTAGTACTGGAATTTTCACATCAGGATAAGCTTCTGCCATAGAACAATACCAATCGGCATTCGTTACCATTGCAGCCGCCCCAATTCGTCCACGTTGTGCTCGATGCCAGTCAACGAGCACTTTAATGTCCAAGTCCGGGCGTTGTTGTTTAGCTGTATAAAGTGCATTAAGGATATCTTTCCCTGCATCATCATTTTCCAGATAGAGGGAGATGATATAAATATGTTTTTCAGCGTTAGCAATTTTTTCCAGCAGGGTGCTGCGGAACACTTCAGGTTGATAAAGTGTTTTAACATCAGCAACTGACTGAGGTAGCTTAGGCAGTTGTGCAAGGTGTTGTTGATGTTTAGCTTGTTTGAATTTAGACAACATCACAGTGCGCTTTTTCTCTTATGTTGGATGGCTATATGTAAAGCAATGAATCAAATGATCTGGCGATAATACCATTAGTCTGGCTAATTGTGAGCATGATTTAACGATCTAATGCCTAATGATTCAAGTCTGTGCGGTTCATCACGTAGTTGATTCAGAGTTCGAGGGATAAGTTTACAATGCTATCCTCAAATTGAACATCTATGGTAAATCCTAGTTTTTTAGCCAGTTTTATCATAGTACGGTTTTCTGGCATGGTGATGGCGTTGAGGCGGCTTATGCCATGTTCTCGTGTATAGTTAATCAGTTTTGTCATAAGTTGATATCCAAGGGTGATCCCTTTTAAGTCAGAACGCACTAGCACAGCAAATTCTGCTTCGACATTATCAGGGTCAGCTATGGCACGAGTAACCCCGATAATTTCTGGGGTCGTTTTAGGATGTCGTACGGCAACAAATGCCATTTCACGGTCGTAATCAATCTGAGTCATATTTGCCAGATCATCGTGTGTGAATTCGCTGATTTCACTAAAGTAGCGGTAATAGAGATCTTCTTTCGTAACCTGGCCGATAAAATCTTTCAGCAACGGTTCATCTTCTGGCAGAATCGGACGTAGCAGGCATTCTGCGCCCCCTTTGAGTTTTATAGTTTCTTCTAATTCGCTTGGATATGGACGGATAGCTAATCTAGTTCGTGGATCACCGTCTATCGAAGATAATTCCATTGAAACATCTAATAATGTGAATTCATCGCCAGAAGCCAGTAATGGATGAATATCTAGCCGTACAATTTGCGGGCAATCAAGTAACAAATTAGATACCTGAACTAACAGTCGGCTGAGTGCCAGTACGTCTAATGATTGAGGAGCTCCCCTGAGCTTAATTTTTCTACTTTTAATCGCCTGAATAACCAGATATCGCGCTAACGCCATATTAAGAGGCGGCAGCGCAACGGCTGCTTGTGTTTCCTGTGACCACTCAATACCTCCTTCACCTAACATAATCAGTGGGCCAAATACTTCATCTTGTTCGACCGCAATTCGTAGCTCTTGTGCACCAGCACGGTTTGCCATGCTCTGAACTAATAGTCCTTGAATTCTTGCGTGTGGGAAATTCTGATTGACACGTTCGATAATCGCTTGAGCAGAAGCCTTGACCTCATTTGCATTTCGCAAATAGAGCATCACTCCCTGAACTTCTGATTTATGCGGGATATCTGGCGAGCGTAATTTCAACGCAACAGGATAACCGATCTGTTGGGCAATATTGACTGCTTCATCACTGTTGTGAGCAATCCATGTTGGCAATGTATTGAGACCATAAGCCTCCAGAATAGGTTGAACTTCATGAGTATCCAGACGAGAATTTCCCTGTTCCAGAGCCTGTTGTATGCACTGATGGGCACGTGCTGTGTTAGCTGTGATGTTTGTTGGTAGTGCGGGTGTTTCTGTTAATTGTTTCTGATTGCGGCGATATTCAACCATGTGCATGAAAGCAGTAATCGCGCCTTCAGGGGTGCGATAAGTTGGAATACCTGCTTCGCTGAACAGACGGCGGGCTTCTTGTGAAGAATATTCACCGCACCAATTGGTAAAGAGAGTTAGCCATTTTCCCCGTGGGTGTTTACGGATTGTTTCAATGACTTTGGTTGCGGTTTGAATACCGGGAGCAATTGCGCTAGGAGAGTGAATAAGTAACAGAGCATCATGGTCGTGGCTATCTAGTAACGGTTTTAACGCAGCGATATAACGTTCCACCGTGGAGTCATCTTTTAAATCTAGCGGGTTATGTAGGGAGATAGTTTCTGGTAGTTGTGTTTTTAATGCCTTCGTTGTCTCTTCACCTAATATTGCGAGCTTACCGTTACGGCGGAATAACGCATCCAGTGCCATTGCGGCTGGAGCAGCACCATTGCTGACGATAAATAGCCGTTCTCCCCGTAAAGGTGACATATAGCTTAACGTTTCTACAGCAGAAAACATTTCATGTGTATCTTGCACGCGTAATAACCCTGCTCGCTGAATTGCTGCATCATAAGCCGCATCCAGATTTTGTTGTTCACCAAGTAATTTCTGTGCCCGCTTAGTACGGCCGCTTTTAACCACCAAAATAGGTTTATTGCGGGAAGCACTTCTAGATGCTGAAAGAAAGCGACGGGCATCATGAATATGCTCTAGATAGAGCAGGATAGCGCTGGTTTTACTGTCACGAGCCAGAAAATCAAGCAGATGATCAATATCGATATCTACACTGTCACCTAACGCTATAAAGTAGGAAAATCCGACTCCCCGGTGTTTTGCCCAATCAAGAATCGTATTTGAGACTGCCGCCGATTGAGAAATAAAGGCTAATTTCCCTTTGAGTATTGGAACCGGAGAAAAGCTGGCATTCAGCCCTTGCCAGGGGGCTAATACTCCTAAACTGTTTGGCCCAAGTAGTCGGATACTATAGCGCTGGCAGCACTGCTTTAGTTCAGCGAATTGGGACGTTGGTGAAGAAAGGATAATCACCGTTTTGCAACCTAACTGCCCCAGTTGTTCTAAACATTGCAAATTACGGTGGTGATGAGTACAAATAACAGCCAAATCTGGTGTGATCGGTAATTTATCTATTGAAGGGTAAGCTAAAACCCCTTGAACAGAACGGCTATTGGGTGTAATCGGTAGTATTGGTCCAGCAAAGCCTCCTGCAAGCAAGTTACGCATCATAACTGAACCCGCTCGTTCTGGTTTTTCTGAGGCACCAATTACAGCAATGGATTTAGGGCGTAATAAAGCTTCAAGTCCGCGCTGGCTCATCAGGAGGCTCCTTATTTGTGGTTAGTCGATAACTGTAGCGGATTTCGCAAATTGTTGCTGTGATTTACGCTATCGGATGCAGTTGCTGAGAAGCAATTAAATTGCCAGTTTGTTGCAAAATAGTACCAAGCTGTAGTTTGAATATCTTCGGTAGGGGCTGTTTCAATAGGTAGCCTGACTGTACCTTCCATGGCAAGTACAGCATGTCTTGCCGAGAGCAGGAAAATTAAGGGCGCATTTTAATGGATTATAGTTGTCAGAGGTAGCTTAAGATGCGCACATCAGGTAATCTTCGCGCCATAAAGCAGTTGGAGAAACGAATGAACGATTCATACAGTGGTAAAAATGGCAAAGTCAAAGTGATGTATGTCCGCAGTGAGGGCGATAATGACAGCCGCAATAATAAACGTCCATCTGGCAAAGGACGCGATCAAGGTCAGCGTCGTCGGGACAATGAGCGAACATCCCGTTCTCCGCGTGCCAATGAGCGTGAAAGATCGCCTTGGAAAACAGTGTCACGCCCTGAGAGTGATTCTGTAACGTCAGTGCATGGTGGTATCAGTGGGAAAAGCCAGATTGATCCTGAACAGCTCCGTCGTCAGCGAATGGAAGAAACTCGGATTTATGGCGAAAATGCTTGCCAGGCGATGTTTAAAAATCGTTCTGAAGCGATAGTTCGTGCATGGTTCGTTGAGTCAGTGACACCACGTTTCCGTAATGCGCTAAAATGGATGGCTGCTAACCGTAAAGCCTATCATGTTGTGGATGAGGCTGAACTGACAAAAGTGTCAGGTACTGAACATCATGGTGGTGTTTGTTTTCTGATTAAGAAACGCAACGGTTTGGATGCAGAGACCTACTTGAAAGATGCTCCAGTAAAAGATTGTGTTTTGGCTCTTGAAGATGTGGGTAATCCTCACAACCTTGGCGCAATTATGCGAAGTTGTGCACATTTCGGTGTACAAGGGGTGATTTTGCAAGATGTGGCCTTGCTGGAGTCGGGTGCGGCTATCCGTACAGCAGAAGGTGGTGCTGAGCATATTAAAGGTATTGATGCTGATAGCTTGAGCACTACACTGAATGACTTTCGTCAAGCGGGTTACACCATTGTAACGACATCCAGCCATAAGGGTAGTACCGATTTAGCGAAAGCTGAATTACCGGAAAAAATGGTTCTGGTACTTGGTCAAGAACGTGATGGTTTGAGTGACAGTGCTTGGAAACATGGTGATATGAGTTTGTTCGTTGGTGGTACGGGTTTGGTTGAAAGTCTGAACGTTTCTGTTGCAACTGGCATTCTGTTAGCTGAATGGTGGCGACAGAATAAAGCTTGATTAGGAAAAGCGGGAGCTGGAGTGCTCCCGGTTTTGCCATTTAAGATTTAGTGGGCTCCGCTCATGCCTTCTTTACTTCCTTGGGTAAATGGTGGCCTGGCTAGCCAGACGAGCATAATCAAAATCAGGAATACTCCGGCTGAAAGCCAAAAAATTTCATTCGCTGAGATTATGAGTCCTTGATGGGTAATTTCTTTTGCTAGATAAGCAGAAATTTGCTGGTTATTCATGCCTAATTCCGATAATTGTTGATAGATTCGTTGAGTATCGGGACTATAAGGATTGATATGCTCAGTAAAATGGGAATGATGTATTGACTCGCGTTGGGTCCACATGGTTGTCGTTAGTGATGTGCCTATTGAACCCGCCAGTGTTCGAATAAAATTCGATAAACTGGATGCAGATGCCACTCGCTCTGCTGGCAAGCCGGAAAGGGTAATGGTTGTGAGTGGCATAAAGAAACAGGCAATAGCAAACCCCTGGATAAACTGAGGCCATGCGACTGCGGCAAAATCCATGCCTGGTTCGAATGTATATGCACGCCAGTAATAACAGATGGCATAAACAACAAAACTGAATGTCACTATGTAGCGCATATCTGCTTTATTGCCGAATTTACCAATCAGTGGCGAAATTATTAGTGGCAACAATCCTACCGGTGCTGATGCAAGACCTGACCAGGTTGCTGTATAACCGAACACTTCCTGTAATAACTGAGGTAATAACACAATTGTGCCGAAATAGAGCATATAAGCTAAGCTCAAACAAAAGCAACCAATGGTAAAATTGCGCTCTTTAAACAGTGATAGGTCAATAATTGGGCTATTGTCGGTCAGTTCCCATACCACAAGAAATGCTAATGAGATGATTGCGATAACTGTCAAAACGATAATTTCTGTAGAATTAAACCAGTCCAGCTCTTTCCCCTGATCTAGCATAATTTGTAAACAACCAACGCCGACCACTAACAATATGAGTCCTATTGTGTCGATAGGTTTGATCTCTGTTTGGGTTTCACGCCCTTTCAGCGTTTGCATAGCAATCAGAATAATCGCTATACCAACAGGAACGTTGATAAAGAAAATCCATCCCCAATGGTAGTTATCACTGATGTAGCCACCCAAAATAGGGCCGAAAATTGGCGCGATGATAATCGTGATTGACCATAATGCCAGCGCCATATTTCCTTTCGCTGGTGGATAATTGTTCAGGAGTAGACTTTGTGAAAGGGGAATAAGAGGACCAGCAACTAATCCTTGAATAACCCGGAAGAAGATTAGCATACCAAGACTGTTGGAAATACCGCATAACCAAGAAGCTATGGAAAATAGAGCGGTTGACCAGATGAATAACTTAACTTCGCCGATGCGTTTTGCCAGCCATCCAGTAATCGGGATAGAAATCGCATTGGCAACGCCGAAAGAGGTAATTACCCAGATCCCTTGAGAATTTGATGATCCTAAATTACCTGAAATCGTGGGTATCGCTACGTTAGCAATGGTAGAATCTAACACTTGCATGAACGTTGCCAAGGATAACGCAATGGTCATCCATGCAAGTTTGGCACCTGTAAGCGGCTGTCGTCTCGTCACCTTGGCCTCCGGTATTATTTTCCAGCATTACTATTAGTAATGTCATTAACTATTTTATTGGCAGGGGACATATCTATTGTCAGAGCAGTGGTGTGATAAGCTGATTTAGTGCGTGTTCTATCAGACAGAACGGGTCCATCAGGATTCGTAGTATCTACTCTGACTTTAGTCGAGAGGCCGATGCGTAATGGGTATTTTTCTAGTTGCCCAGGATTAAGCTCAATGCGGACGGGTAAACGTTGTACAACCTTAATCCAATTACCACTGGCGTTCTGAGCGGGTAATAAAGAGAAAGCGCTGCCGGTACCCATATCAAGGCCAGTGACTTTGCCGCTAAATACTCTGTTTCCACCATAGAAATCGCTGGTGATTTCCACGGGTTGACCAATACGCATACCAGAAATTTGTGTCTCCTTGAAGTTGGCTTCAATCCACATATCGTTTGCCGAAATTATCGCCATCAGTGGAGTATTTTTATTGATTTGTGCACCAACTTGTACACTACGGCGTGAGACATAACCATCGATTGGGCTGACTATTTTTGTGCGTTGTAACGCCAGCCAGGCATTACGGACTTCCGTTGCAGCTTGTTCAATGGCAGGTTGCTTCTCTAAAGGTGTATCCAGGACAATTGCTTGATTAGCGTTGTATTGTTCAATTGCAATATCTAGAGCAGCTCGGGCGCTGGCGACAGCTTCCTGTGCATGTTGTAGCTCTTCTTTACCAATGACTTTTTGAGCGCTAAGTATTTCACGACGGCTAAGATCATTTTGAACTTTAGTTAATTCTGATCTGCGTAGAGCGATGTTAGCCTGATATTGTTTGCTGTTAACTATCTGTTGATGAGTCTGGCGAACGCTGTTAGCTAATGTTGTTTTTGCTTTTTCTAATGCTAATTCTGCATCACGGGGATCGAGTTGTACCAATATACTACCGCTTTTCACAAAGTCAGTATTATCAAAGTTAACTGTGATTACAGTGCCAGCAACTTGCGACATGATCTGAACTTGATTACCTGTAACATAGGCGTTATCTGTTTCTTGATGGTGGCGTGAAATGAGAAACCAATAGAAAAAGTAGGCAACACCGAGCAGGGTAAAAATAAGGGTTAGTAACACTAAGGCACGATTGCGTTGCCTTTTTTTGCTACTGGTTGGATCTTGTGCCGCTTGTACTTCTATTGCCTCATCTGCACTCATAGTAAATCCCCATGCTTATTGTTTATCTTCTAGTAATACTATTTTTAGATCACTTTCCAGTAGTGGTATAGCATCACTACTGGAAAGATGAATGACACAGGATCCAATGTTATCGAAGAATAATAGTTAGCTTTTTGCAGAAAATATCATCTTTGGCTAACAGGAAAATTTTTTCGAACAATTGAACCAGGAAAGTATTGTTTGGATAAAAATTGATCGATTAAACAACAAGCTATTTTTTGATACAATCGCCCATTGTATCAAGTCTGACCAGTAATTTTCTCATTAACTTTTCTAACTGTTTTTGTTCCTCCTGGTCAAGGCATGACCAAAGTCTTCTCAAGCACTCATGTTGAGGTGGAAGCAAATTATTTAAAAATTTTGTACCTTGTTCTGTCAGATGAAGATGAAGGCAACGGCGGTCGTTATGACTTTCCTTTCTTTCAATCCACTCCTGCTTTTCTAATTCATCAGCAATACGCGTGGCGTTAGTACGGGAAGAACCTAATGCGGCACTTAATTCTGATGGTTGGATGCTGTGGCTTTCTTTAGTATCAAGGATCATCAGGGCCATGAACAAAGTTTCATTGATACCTTGAGCTTTCAGCATATTGTTACGGTTTTCAAGCAATTTACTTTGGACGTGCATTGATAACCTAGTCAACAGGATCTCTTGATAAGGGATATCTTTATTTAATTTGGCTTGCTGTGCTGCACGAATATTCAGTAATTCTTCGGTAGGCGTAAACGAACTTTCCATTATTTAGATACCTTATTAGTTTCAACTGGTAAGATAACTTTTGTTATCAAACATCCAAATGGTATATTAAAAGATAAATTTAGCAATTGTAGTTATTTGTTATCATCATATTTCTTTTGATATTGATACCTAATTCATAAATATTTTGAATGTTAGTCCAAAAAGTAGCGCACCAAATAGCGTTGCGAGTATAATTTGCTTTGTTTTGTAAAAGACTAAACAGATGGTCAGACAACCTATGAGGGTAGGAAGTAGTTTTTGATTCTCTCTCATCACATCAGGTACACCTGATACGATGAGTAAAGAACAAATGGATGCAATACCAATACTGTCAAGAATAATGCTTGTTTTTCCACCTTTCCTGCCGGCAGATTGGCGTGCTTTCCCAAATCGTAGTGGCAGATAGCGAAATGAGAAGTTAGCTAACCCAACAAATAGTCCAATGAGCAAAATCTTGCTATCAATCATGGTGTTTCCTTTTGTTCAGAAGAGTCATTGCAATTGTTTTGTGGTTGTAACAGTGCCGCGATACAACCACCGACAATACCTGCCAGAATAGCAACTGGAATTGAGAAAAATGTAATTCCTAAAAGTGCTCCGGTTAGTGCGGTTGCAACACAATAACTATTTTGCTTTCGACAAGAAGCAAGAAGAAAACTGAGAAACAGTGCTGGTAACATGAAAATCATGGCAGCTTCTACAGCAGGATAAGATTCCAAATAACCGTTACCAAGAAATGCCCCAGCAGTTGTACCTGCAACCCAAGCCAGCCAGGAACAGAGCGCAATAGCAACCATCCAGTTTTCACTCCAGCTCCGTTGGTTCTTAATGAGTTTTGCAGTAGCGGCGGCAAAAACTTCATCTGTCAGGCCGAAAGCCCAGATAACGGTTTTTTTCTCCGTTAACTTATCTTTGATACGGTGCCTTAAAGATGGACCATAAAGAATATGGCGAACATCCATTGCCATGATTGTTAGAGCAGAAATCCATAGTGATGTGCCTGCACTCAGTAAAGCTGTGATGACGAACTGACTTGCACCGGCGTAGATGATGCATGAAAAGAAAATGGCTTCTATTGGGTTGAAGCCAAGCTTAACGGCATTGAGGCCAAAAGCAAAAGCTACGGGAATGTAGCCGATAACAATGGGTAAACTGTCTATTATTCCTTCAGTAAAAGAAGATTTTTTACTGATTAAGGGCGGTGATGTATCAGAAACAGGCATAAAATCTATCTGGTTATATAAATGTTATGTAACATTAACAAAAGGGAACTAAATAGAAAATATCATCCTTAACAAATGTTTCATAAATGTTTTTATTTTAACGTTCTTTTACCGTGACCTGTTTCTTACAGCGTCTTTGGTTCGTGCTTTTTGCCTAAAAACCACACGATTAGGCTTATTATACAGATAGCCATGCCAGCGGTGGCAACGCCATACCAACCTGAATGTTTGTAAGCATAGCCTGAAACCAGAGAGCCAAGGGCTCCACCAATAAAATAGCTGGTCATATAAGCGGCGGTGAGTCGATTTCTCGCTTCTGGCATGATGCGGTATATCGTACTTTGATTTGTAACGTGAACACCTTGAATCGCAATATCAAGGAGAAAAACACCAATTATAAAGCCAATTAGTGATTCTTTGACTAAGCCGATCGGTATCCATGAAAGAAGTAATAGCACCAGAGAAATGCTGGTGGTCAGAGGACCTTTTCCTTTATCAACGAGTTGCCCGGTTTTGGTTGCCATCAATGCTCCGGCGGCACCGACTAATCCAAATAAGCCGATGACTCCTTCAGAATAGTTAAAAGGAGGTGCTGAGAGCAGGAATGCCATTGATGTCCATAGCAGGCTGAAATTGGCAAATGTTAGCGCACCCAGTATGGCGCGTACTCTTAGAAGCGGGCTTGTAGTGATAAGGTTTACAATAGAGCCAAGTAATTGGAAGTAATTGAGATTGGTTACTTGTTTATAACGGGGCAGGTAGCGCCACAGCGTCAGAGAAAGAATCACCAATAAAACACTGGCAACCCAAAAAACAGTTCTCCAGCCGCCAAGAGTCGCCATTGTTCCTGAGATGGTTCTTGCTAGTAATATTCCAAGCAGTAAACCGCTCATAATCGTACCGACAGCTTTTCCTCGTTGATGGGGAAGAGCAAGTGTTGCGGCCAGTGGGACCAGTATTTGAGCAACCACTGAAAATAAGCCCGTCATTGCCGTTCCCAGTAACATTTGCCAGATGTTCTGTGACATGGCGGTAATCAGTAAGCCAACAGTGGCTAATATTGTCATTGAGACAATTAAACTGCGTCGTTCGAACATATCACCTAGTGGCACAAGGAATATCAAGCCAACGGCATAGCTTAATTGAGCTGTGGTGACAATAAACCCCGCTTCGTTGACGGTCAGATTAAATTGTAACGCAATAGTGTCGAGTAGAGGCTGTGCATAGTAGTTGCTGGCGACAACCAGACCTGTGGCAATTGCTATCAGAGCAATTAAAGCTGGACTTAATGGCGTGTGGGAAATATTTTCTTCCATAAATGTATTTTCTTATAGTTAAACGGCAGGTTAGGGGTGAGTGGACAGCTCGTTAAAGGTCTGTAGTCACGAGCTAAACTTTTTGCATTGTAATGAATTTTTATTCAGGTTCAATGGTAAAGCCGCGAGAATGGTAGCTAAAGAAACTCTATTGAGTATTTATTGCGTTAGGTAGTTTTAACCTTGTGATTTAACTATCAAATCGAACTGAGAATGGAAATGTGAAAACGATATTAATCCTTCCTATTTGCCATAATATGGCAAAATTCACTACAAAATTGTTGAAATATAAATTTAATAAGAATTTTGAGTAAGAAAAAAATAGTAGTAAAAAAACAGTGAATTGTCTTATATCAATTCACTGTGATGCTTTAAATATTACTTTTTCCCGGCGGCTTCAACGGCAGTTTTAACCCAACTATCAAACAATTTCTGATGAGCCTTAATCCAACCGTTGGCGTGACGTTCAATATCCGCTTGTGATGCCTCACCATTATGCATCCGCAAGTTTTGGGCATTGATATCTGCAAGAGGCATTTTCATGATAGAAAATAACTTAGCGGCGGTTGGGTTGTCTTCTGCCCATTTTTTATTGGCAGCAATATGCATAATACTTGGTGGGAAACCATAATTAGCGCCATTTGGCAATTTCGTTTCTATTTTCTCATCATTAGGCATAGCGGAGAAAGGAACTTGCAGCCAGACAACATCTTTACCTGGTTTCAGCACGTCACTAACCCAATAAGGTGTCCATGTGTAATATAAGATGGGTTTGCCTTCTTTATAGCGGGTAATAGTATCTGCCATCATGGCCGCATAGTTACCTTGATTATGCTCAACGCTATTGTTTAAACCATAGGCTTTAAGGTGATGATTAATGGCGATTTCACAGCCCCAACCGGGATTACAGCCAGTTAAATCAGCTTTGCCGTTATCGTTGGTATCAAATAATTTGGCTATTTTCGGATCTTTTAATTGAGCAATATTCGTGATGTTGTATTTTTCCGCTGTTTTTTTATCGATCAAGTAGCCTTGTGCTGCATTTTCTACGTAGTTACCAACACGGTAAAATTTGGCATTCCCACCTGCTGCCTGATATTGGGTGTTGTGCAGTGGTTCCCAACTTACGGCCATAAAGGTTGCGTCACCAGAAGCAATAGAGGAATAGGCGACGTTGTAGTCCACTTCTTTGATGGGTTTGATATCATAACCAAGTTTTTCCAATGCCTTACTGACGATCAACGTCTGGAATGTTTCTTCGCTAAGGGTGCTTTGTATGGGTTGTACACTGATACCTTTACCCGGTAATTCGACAGCGAATAATTGAGAACTTATCAGTGATGATAGGGATATAGCCCAGATAACTATTTTGCGCATGGTTTTTCCTCCTGTTGCAGTCATCATGTGTTTATCAAACAATTGTGGTTTGATAGGTGTTTTGGAAGGTTATGCTTTTTGGCTAAATAAACGGGTAATTAATCCAATTGGGCCAGTGGCATACCAGCGATTTACGCCTTTAGCCCGGTTGCTGCAACCAAGAGACTGTGTTAGGCGGTCAAGGAGAATCGCAAGAATAACAATCCCGACCCCACCTACTGTAGCAAGCCCCATATCGAGACGCCCAATACCTCGCAAAACCATTTGGCCTAAACCACCAACGGCAATCATTGATGCAATAACGACCATTGATAGGGCTAGCATCAGGGTTTGGTTGACACCGGCCATAATGGTTGGCATAGCCAGTGGTAATTGAACTTTAAACAGCATCTGACGAGGGCTGGCGCCGAAAGATTCGGCTGCTTCTATCAGATCTGCTGGAACCTGTTTGATGCCTAAAATTGTCAGACGGACAATTGGGGGTAGAGCAAAGATAATGGTGACGATAACTCCAGGCACGTTACCGATGCCAAACAGCATGACAATCGGAACCAGATAGACGAATGCTGGTGTGGTTTGCATAGCATCAAGCAGAGGTTGGATAATTTTCGCGGCTCTCTTGCTGTGTGCCAGCCATATACCGAGTGGTAAGCCAACGATAATGCAGAACAATAGCGATGTCAGAGCCAGTGATAGAGTGACCATCGATTCCGGCCATGCACCAATTGCACCAATAATTACCAGAGAAATTAGAGCAGTAATACCCATACCAATGCCTGATAACTGCCAGGCAATCAGGGCAAAAAATAGGATGGCAATGGGCGCAGGTATTGAAGTCAGACATTGTTCAAAGCCACTGAGAACAAAATCAATGGGGACGCGTATTCCCTGAAATGCGGGACGAAAATTTAGCACAATCCAATCAATAGCATGGGTTACCCATGAGTCTAAGGGGATAAGTGGGTGCTGGAATGGGTCCATGATATTGAAATGTTCAGGCTGTACCGTAATTTCGGGTGCATCCAGCCAGTCAGAACCTGTTGAATTGTCAGCACTGGTTTCGTTGCTCCAGGGATCTGTATTGTCAGCAGGGCTGGGGGAGGTATCCTCAGAATTCTGTACAGGCTGAGTTTGATGTTCGTTTTGATTACTCATTTGGTGTCTCCTTATCTAATGCCTGCAATAGCATCCCTTTGGAAATAACGCCGATATATTTGTCATTATTTCCAACAACCGGAACTGCACAAGGTGATTGTGCTACAACAGCAATCAGCTCATTGAGGGGCATATCTGCGGCAACGGAGGTTGCTTCCGCCAATATGGCGTGTTCGATAGGTTTTTTTTCCCGTAATGCTTTTTCCAATGAATTTACGGAAACGATACCGGCGAATTTTTGTCCACGTTCGATCAGGTAACCATAGTTTCTGTTTTCGTCATCGAGGACTTTCAATGCAGAAAGAGGACCAAAACCGGGTGCAATATGAAGCAGAGAGTCAGGACGGCGACGGGCAATGTCTTTAGCACTGAATACATGGCTGATATCTACGCCACGAAAGAAAGTTTTCACATAGTTATTCGCTGGATTATTCAAGATTTCATCAGGTGTCCCGACCTGCACAACAACACCGTCTTGCATAATGGCAATCCGGTCTCCGATACGCATTGCTTCATCCAAATCATGAGAGATAAAGACGATAGTCCGTGGCTGATTGCCTTGCAGGCTTAACAGTTCATCTTGCATTTCTGTACGAATTAATGGATCAAGGGCAGAAAATGCTTCGTCCATTAGCAAAATATCTGGGTTATTAGCTAATGCTCTGGCAAGCCCTACACGCTGACGCATCCCGCCTGAGAGTTCATCTGGATAAGATTGTGCATAGTTTTCCAGGTTTACCTGTTTTAGTGCATCCAACGCTTTTTTATTGCGTTCTTGTTTGGTGATTCCAGCAAGTTCCATACCAAAGGCGCTGTTTTCCAGTACGTTTAAATGCGGCATCAGTGCAAATGATTGGAAAACCATACTGATTTTGTTACGGCGAATTTCTCTTAACGCTGTTGTTGAAATCTCAGAAATATCTTCACCATCAATTAAAACCTGGCCGCGAGTCGGTTTTATCAGACGATTGAGAAGGCGTACCATTGTGGATTTGCCGGAGCCAGATAATCCCATGATGACAAATACTTCGCCTTCTTCAATAGTCAGATTGACATTTTGTATACCAACAGTCATACCTGTCTTTTCAAATATCTGATCTTTGCTCAAACCTGAATTCAGTAATTTGAAAGCATATTCTGAATGATCGCCAAATATCTTATAGAGGTTTTTAACTTCAAGTTTAATTGCCATGAAATAGTTACTTTCCTTTCAATGGTTATTTAATGGTGTTAAGCATCACTCATCTCTGCATGATTCTTTGAATATATATACCCTAACATACTGAGAGAGCCTGACAACCCTATGTTAATGATAATTAATGTAAAAATAGTGATATTGAATGACTTAAATTAGATATATTTGTAGTTATTTCATTGTTATTAGCAGTTAATTTTGCTAAATTCATGCTGTTATTAAAAGGATGAATCATATTTATGTTGCTGTTATTAATGTATTTTTTTATTTAATCATCAAATAAATTATTCACCATGTTGTAAATAGAATCGGTCATTAGTTTATAATGTTGATTATATCTTATTGGAATGAAATTTTATTTACAATTAATTAGCTATATTAATGTTTTTTGCCGTTTAGCATGAGATGAACGGCTGTTTATGGCAAAAAATATCCATAGAAATGGCAATAGTCATGAAAAAACGCCATAAAAATATAAGGATTTTATGGCATTTTATCGTTAGAAAAACAGGATTAATAATATTGGTTTTTAAAATATTAGAGTATTATGGTTATTTTGAAGTATTCTATATAAAATAAAATCATTCTCTTTAGAAATTCCAATCCTCATCCTCAGTATTCACTGCTTTACCGATAACATATGATGAACCTGAACCAGAAAAGAAATCATGGTTTTCATTGGCATTCGGTGATAATGCAGAGAGGATTGTAGGGCTGACATTTGTCATTTCTGGCGGAAATAAGGTTTCATAGCCAAGATTCATTAATGCTTTATTGGCATTATAATGCAAGAATTTTTTAACATCTTCACTCCAGCCAACAATATCATAAAGTTCTTCTGTATATTTGATTTCATTTTCGTATAATTCTAATAATAATGAAAAAGTGAATTCTTTAATCTCTTTTTGCTCTAATGTTGAATATTTTTTTAATGATTGTTGAAATTTATATCCAATATAATAACCGTGAATGGCTTCATCTCGGATAATAAGTCGGATTAAATCGGCTGTATTTGTTAATATTCCTCGACTTGACCAATACATAGGTAAATAGAAACCTGAATAGAATAAAAATGATTCTAGAAAAACACTGGCGATTTTTTTCTTTAATGGATGATGATAACTATAATAATTTAGTATAATTTTGGCTTTATTCTGTAATGAAAAATTCTTTTCACTCCAGCGATAGGCATCATCCACATCAGTTGTTAGGCATAATGTTGAAAAAATGGAGCTATAAGAACGTGCATGAACAGCTTCCATGAAACTAATGTTGGACATAACTGCTTCTTCGTGGGGTGTCAGGGCATCTTCCATTAACGCTGGAGCACCAACAGTGTTCTGAATTGTGTCCAGTAGTGTCAGCCCGGTGAATACCCGGATAGTCAGCTTTTTTTCTTCTGTCGTCAGTGTATTCCATGAAGGAATATCATTGGATAATGGGATTTTTTCCGGTAACCAAAAATTAGTTGTCAGTCGGTTCCAAACTTCTAGATCTTTGTCATCTTCAATTCGATTCCAGTTAATTGCGCGTATAGGATTACTGATCATAATACATTTCCAGAATTATTTTATAGTGAGCATGAAACACAATCTTGTACTTCCGTACCTTCCAGAGCAGTTTGTTTCAGACGGATGTAATAAAGTGTTTTAATTCCTTTACGCCAGGCATAAATTTGGGCTTTGTTAATATCACGGGTAGAGGCATCGTCTTTGAAGAAAAGTGTCATGGATAATCCTTGGTCGACGTGTTGAGTGGCTGTAGCATAAGTATCAATAATCTTTTCCGGTCCTATTTCGTAAGCATCTTGGTAATATTCAAGATTATTATTCGTCATAAATGGCGCTGGATAATATACCCGTCCTGTTTTGCCATCTTTACGGATCTCAATACGGGATACAATCGGGTGAATGCTTGAGGTTGAATTGTTGATATATGAAATAGAACCTGTAGGAGCAATAGCTTGGAGATTTTGATTGTAAATACCATGAGTCATAATTGAGGCTTTTAATTCAAGCCAGTCTTGTTGATTAGGAATGGTTATTCCTGCTTGTTCAAACAATTGAGAGACCTTTTTTGTCTGAGGTTGCCATGCTCTTTCTGTATATTTATTGAAAAATTCACCACTGGCATAACGAGAATCTTTAAAGCCTTTAAAGTAGCTATTGCGTTCAATGGCGATCTGATTGGAAGTACGCAGAGCGTGATAAGTGACGATATAGAAATAGATATTGGTGAAATCTATTCCCTCTTCAGAACCATAATGAATTTTTTCTCTTGCCAGATAGCCGTGAAGATTCATTTGCCCCAAACCAATGGCATGGGAATCCTGATTTCCTTTTTCGATAGAAGGAACTGAACGGATATGGCTCATATCTGATACCGCGGTTAAAGCACGGATAGCTGTTTCAATAGAGAGGGTAAAATCAGGTGAATCCATTGTATGAGCAATATTCATTGATCCCAGATTACAACTAATATCTTTCCCAATATGGTGGTAACTTAAATCCTCTTCATATTCGCTGGCACTGTTAACCTGTAAAATTTCGGAACATAAATTACTCATATTAATCCGACCTTTAATCGGATTAGCATTATTCACCGTGTCTTCATACATAATATAGGGATAACCAGATTCGAATTGAAGCTCAGCTAACGTCATGAAAAATTCACGAGCATTGATTTTTGATTTCTGAATTTGTTGGTTATTTACCATTTCAGTATATTTTTCTGTCATGCTAATTTCGGACATTGGCACACCATAAATCCGCTGAATATCATAAGGGGAGAATAGATACATATCTTCATTATGTTTAGCCAGCTTAAAAGTGATATCAGGAATAACGACGCCAATAGAGAGTGTTTTTATACGGATTTTTTCGTCGGTATTTTCCCGTTTTGTATCCAGAAAACGAAGAATATCGGGATGATGAGCATGGAGATAAACGGCCCCTGCACCTTGGCGTGCACCGAGTTGATTGGCGTATGAAAACGCATCTTCCAGCATTTTCATCACTGGGATAACACCTGATGATTGATTTTGAATCATTTTTATCGGTGCACCTGTTTCCCGTAGATTACTGAGTAAGAATGCGACCCCTCCGCCACGTTTTGAAAGCTGTAAGGCTGAATTAACTGAACGTCCGATGGATTCCATATTATCTTCAATGCGTAGCAGGAAACAGGAAACCAATTCTCCTCGCTGTTTCTTACCGCAATTAAGAAAAGTTGGCGTTGCTGGTTGAAAACGGCCACTGATCATCTCATCCACTAGACGACAAGCCAGCACTTGATCGCCTTGGGCTAGGGTCAGTGCTACCATGCATATCCGATCTTCATAGCGTTCTAGATAACGTTTATTATCGAAGGTTTTCAGAGTATAACTGGTGTAATATTTGAATGCGCCCAGAAAGGTTTGAAAGCGGAATTTTTTGCTATAGGCTTGCTGAAAGAGCTTTTTAATAAAAGTAAAATCGTATTGCTCCAGCACGTTTGTTTCGTAATATCCCTCTTGTTGGAGGAAATCCAGTTTCTCTTTTAGGCTATGGAAAAATAGTGTGTTTGGATTTACATGCTGGCGAAAATAATAATGAATAGCCAGTTTGTCTTTGTCAAATTGAATCTTTTCTTCACTATCGTATAGATTGAGCAAGGCATTTAAAGCATGATAATCCTGTTGTGCATTAATTTGAAAAGTCATAATTACATATTCTCTAATGAATCATGTTGCCAGAACCTTTGAATACCTTGGCGTACTCGTTGTACATCTTCTTCAGTACCCAACAGTTCAAAACGGTATAGGAGGGGTATCCGGCATTTCTCTGAAATTATCCGCCCAGCGATGCCGTAAGCTTCGCCAAAGTTGGTATTCCCGGCCGCGATGACTCCCCGGATGAATGCCCGGTTTTCGGCGATATTGAGAAATCGGATCACTTGTGGTGGAACAGCGCCTTTAGTACTGCCACCACCGTAACTGGGGGTCAGTAAAATGTAAGGAGAAGTTACGTTTAATGGGCTGTCTGATTGATTTATTGGAATACGAAAGGCTGGTATTTCCAGTTTCTGAACAAATCTATGGCTATTACTGGATGAACTGGAGAAATAGATCAGCGGATTTATATTCATAATAAACCTATAAATTCTCGGTTAATGCGTTGATTTTATCTGGACGAAATCCTGACCAATGCTGTGTACCTGCTACAACCACAGGAATTTGCTGGTAGCCCATAGCACGGATAGTCGCTAAAGCCTGCGGGTTTTCGGTTAAATCGACAATCTGATAAGGAATATTTCTTCGGCTTAGCGCCTGATAGGTTGCGCTGCATTGTACACAGTCCGGTTTGCTATAAATGGTAATGCTCATTAACGACTCCTTTGTCAGTTTGTGGGCATGTAATGGCAAAATTTGGTTCATGAGTAATAATTTACCTAAAGGCCAGAACTTGAATCATACTATATATAGTGAAATTTTATTTCAACCACACTATATATAGTGTTAATTTTACATCGAGTAACTATCATTAAAATTACGATGTGGGTTATTCTCTGTTTGTTGGCAGGCTTTTCGCCTTCAGACAAGTTTAAGTTTTCTAGTCGGTGGTAAGGGAGCAACTGAATTCATCATTGCAATTTGTCGAAAAGACGATTTACTCTAATCTCTATAATGATTGATATTTTTTTCAATGGAGGTGGTTATGTATCATCACTATTTTGATACACCCAAAGGATTTCCTAAACCGTATATTCATATCACTGCGGATGATAAGGGAGTGACCAGTCTATATTTTGTTGATGAAAAAACAGCGCCTGAAGTGAAAAATGATATTACTAAGCAGTGCGTGAAAGAGTTACGGGGATATTTTGCGGGTAAGCGAACTGAGTTTTCCGTTCCACTCAACCCGGCAGGAACTGAATTCCAGCAGCGTGTATGGTTACAGTTATGTAAGATCCCGTTTGGAGAAGTGTGGAGTTATAAGCAACTTTCATTAGCATTAGGTTCAGTTAATTATTGTCGTGCGGTAGGAATGGCTAATTCTCGTAATCCGATCTCATTAATTGTGCCTTGTCATCGTGTTATTGGACATGATGGTAAATTGGTGGGATATACCGGTGGCCTGAATATTAAAAGCTGGCTATTAGAACATGAAAAAACCTAGTCATTTGTTTATTAGATAACTTGTGTGATAAAAGACCAGGGAGGATTATAGATATTTATATACCCGTCATCTTTCAAGTTGCCTCTTTGTTGGCTGCACTCACTCACCCCGGTCACATAGTTATCTATGCTTCCGGGGATTCGCTCCCTTGCCGCCGCGATGCATCTTGAAATCCATAGGGTATATATGTGTATTATTTAGTAGTAAAACTAAATAAAGATAAGATCTATCGTATTTTATTATGCTTTTCGTGATCTTGGTTGTAGACAGTGAGCCAACTTATTTGTTGTACTGTATGCGACGCAGATTTTGTGTCTTAATTTTCACGTTAAAGGTAAGTTTGATGTCAAAAATTAAAGGTAACGTTAAGTGGTTTAATGAATCTAAAGGATTCGGGTTTATCACTCCAGAAGATGGTAGTAAAGACGTATTCGTGCATTTCTCTGCTATTCAGAGTAACGGATTTAAAACTTTGGCAGAAGGTCAAAAAGTAGAGTTTGAAATCACTGACGGCGCTAAAGGTCCATCTGCTGCAAACGTTGTCGCTATCTGATTTTAACTCCATATTTCGAAAACCCGTTATTACAACGGGTTTTTTTTGGCTTGTATGAGGCCTGTATGATATGTAGGTAATTTTAATTTAAAGTTCATGCATCAATACGAAAGCTAACATGGTCATCAGTAATGATCCAAAAAGATTAAGCAAAACTGTTCCCAGTGCCCATCCTAGTTTCCCGTCCAGTAACAAATAAGCAACTTCAACAGAGAATGTAGAAAAGGTTGTTAAACCTCCGCAAAAACCGGTGGTCAATATCAATTTCCAAGCCGGATCAAGATGTGTAGATTTATTAAAATAGGCTAACCCTAGTCCGATAATTAATGCGCCAATACAGTTAACGGTAAGGGTGCCAATCGCGATATTAGAAGAAATATTATTAAGACGGAGGCTGATAAACCAACGTAATACGCTGCCTAAGCCACCTCCGATAAATACAGCCAGAATAATATTAGTCATAATAACTGCCTATCCAATAGGGCTATTTTATTTGCCATTTTGAACCTGGGCAGTGCTCAAAATCCTCACGTACTACGTGTACGCTCCGGTTTTTCCGCGCTGTCCGTGTTCAAACTGCCTGCAACAATTACGCCTATTTGGATAGGCACTAAGATACTGGGTTATTTGACCTCTTCACCTTTGGCTTGTAAGTCAGCATGATAAGAAGAACGGACAAATGGACCACAGGCGGCATGGGTGAACCCCATAGCTAACGCTTCTTCTTTCATTTCATCAAATTCCTGTGGGCTGACGTAGCGCTGTACCGGTAAATGATGACGACTAGGTTGTAGATATTGTCCCAGAGTCAGCATAGTCACACCGTGGCGGCGCAGATCACGCATAACATCAAGAATTTCTTCGTTGGTTTCACCAAGACCGACCATCAGACCCGATTTGGTTGGAATATCAGGATGGGCTTCTTTGAACTTTTCAAGTAATTTTAATGACCACTCATAGTTTGCACCAGGGCGCACCTGACGGTAAACCCGGGGGACGTTTTCCAGATTATGGTTAAAGACATCGGGCGGTGTCGCTGTCAGTATTTCAAGTGCACGATCCATACGTCCACGGAAGTCAGGAACTAAGGTTTCAATCTTAATGGATGGATTTTTTTCACGAATAGCAGAGATGCAGTCAGCAAAGTGCTGAGCACCACCGTCACGTAGATCATCACGGTCAACGGAGGTGATGACAACGTAGCGCAGTGCCATGTCTTTAATGGTTTGTGCCAGTTTTACGGGTTCATTGGTGTCAGGTGCCATTGGGCGGCCGTGCGCAACATCACAGAAAGGGCAACGGCGGGTGCAAATTGCGCCAAGGATCATAAAGGTTGCTGTACCGTGATTGAAGCATTCTGCCAGGTTAGGGCAAGACGCTTCTTCACAAACGGAATGCAGACCATTTTTGCGCATGGCAGATTTGATGCCCTGAATGCGGCTGGAATCCGCAGGAAGTTTGATTTTCATCCACTCAGGTTTACGCAAGATTTCTGTACGTTCGGTCATCACTGTTTTGACAGGGATCAGCGCCATTTTGTCTGCGTCGCGGTACTTAACTCCGCGTTCCATCTGAATTGGTTTACTCATAATCGTGCTGGTTCCAGTGTTAAATTCATCAGGTTGAGATTTATCATTCAGTCTACTGTATGATAAATAATTAAAAAATTTTTGAAAAATGTTAAAAAATTATAGCATCTTTAACTGTTCAGTTTAAATCCTAACTGCTGGCAAAATTTCTCTACCAAAACAGGTTGTACTTGTTCAACAGTAATTCCAGGAACTAAGTCACTGAGTTGAATCATTTTCATGCCGGCATAGCCACAAGGGTTAATACGCAGGAAGGGTTCTAAATCCATTGCGATATTGAGGGCTAGTCCGTGGAAAGAACAACCTTTACGTATCCGTAATCCAAGAGAGCAAATTTTTGCTTCATTGACGTAGACACCAGGGGCATCCGGGCGGGCATGGGCTTTCACACCAAAGTGAGCAAGGGTTTTAATGACAGTATCCTCTATCGCCGTAACCAGTTGCCGTACACCAATTTTGGCGCGTTTAATGTCAATCATGACATACATAACCTGCTGACCAGGGCCATGATAGGTGACTTGTCCACCACGATCGGATTGAATAACCGGAATATCACCGAGGGACAGCAAATGCTCAGCTTTACCTGCTTGTCCTTGAGTAAAGACTTTTGGATGCTGTACCAGCCAGATTTCATCAGGTGTATTAGTATCTCGCTGCTCAGTAAACAAGTGCATTGCATCAGAAATCGGCTCGTAGGGTTGTATTCCTAATTGACGTAAGAAAATCGTTTTATGTTGCAATTGAAACTTCATTTGATAGCTATAAGATTTGGTCAGTATAACCCTCAGAAGAGCTTCTCACCAGTTTAGTGCGCCTGAAACTGTAGTATTCCTGATAGATAAAGAATCCCCTGTGAAATTATAGGGGATTTCTCTAGTGTGTATTACAATACTACCCGTACCAATTCAAGGTTACCTAATTCTTCATACAGCGTTTCTACTTGTTCAATATGAGTCGCATTGATAGTAATGGACACTGAGTGGTAGTTACCTTTGCTGCTTGGCTTCACTTGTGGAGAGTAATCGCCCGGCGCATGACGTTGAACCACTTCAACGACCTGATTGACTAGCTCAGACTCCGCCAAGCCCATCACTTTGTAAGTGAATGAACAAGGGAACTCAAGCAGTTCATTTAATTTCGTTTTCATGGGCGCTCCTGTTTTGCTTTCCGCGATACGCACGGTCAGTTTCTTCTGTAAAATTTGATACTTTCCTCCGCTTTAAAACGCGGAGATGCTTATTGCGATTGGGCGGTAGTCCGATTCGCTTTGATGGACTCTGTTTATCGCTTAATTATCTCAAGAATTAGCCAAACCAATGATGAAATAGTAGCTTGATGTAATCGATAAAGCGGCCGAAGATGCTGCCTTCTTTTACTTCATTCATGACGACTAAAGGCTGCTGTTCAATAGTTTTGCCATCAAGTTGAAAGTTGATAGTACCTACGACTTGATTTTTCGCCAGTGGTGCATGTAATTCACTATTATTCATGACATAGCTGGCTTTCAGATCTTTCAGACGACCACGGGGAATAGTCAGATAAACATCTTTATCAACACCTAATTGAACCCTATCGTTATCTCCAAACCAGACTGGTTCAGAGGCGAATTCTTTGCTTGCTTTCAGAGGAGCAACAGTTTCAAAGAAACGGAAACCCCAGGTCAGCAGTTTCTTACTTTCTGTTTCACGGCCTTTATAAGTGTGGCCTCCTAATACCGCAGAAATCAGGCGCATATCGCCTTCCGTTGCAGAAGCGACTAGGTTATAGCCCGCTGCGCTAGTGTGACCGGTTTTAATACCATCGACATTCAGGCTCTTATCCCACAATAAGCCATTACGGTTTGTCTGGCGGATATTGTTGTAGGTAAACTCTTTCTCTTTATAGATGGTGTACTCTTCAGGAACATCACGGATCAGCGCTTGACCAATCAATGCCATATCACGGGCAGAGCTGTATTGACCTTCTGCGTCCAGGCCATGAGCGGTTTTGAAATTCGTATTCTTTAATCCAAGCGATTTCACATAACCATTCATTAAATTAACGAAAGATTCTTGGCTACCGGCAACATAATCTGCCATTGCAACACAGGCATCGTTACCGGATTGCAAGTTTATACCGCGGGATAACATAGAAACCGAGACCTGATCGCCTGGCTTGAGGAACATCAGGGAAGAGCCTTTAAATACCGGATTACCGGTTGCCCATGCGTCAGTACCAACAGTGACCATATCATTTGGGTGGATTTTGCCTGATTTGATTGCTTGACCAATAACATAGCTGGTCATCATTTTTGTCAGACTGGCAGGATCACGGCGTGCATCTGCATTCATCTCAGCCAGCACTTTGCCTGAGTTATAGTCGATAAGGATATAAGCTTCCGCATCAATCTGAGGCACTCCTGGGATCATCGTTTTCAGGTTGACATCATTCCCATTGGCAAAGGCAGAAGCACTTATTGCCAGCGCAATACCCAAGGTGGTGCTTTTTATAAAACGAGAAGTGGTTGTATATTTCATGGTTAGTTTGACAACATCCGTGAGAAAAGATTGATATCGAGCCACATCATAGCAAATGAAAAAAATACTGACATTGCCAAATTTTGACAAGACTCAGGTTTACATTTTTTTACTCCTCTTACTGATATCTGAATCAAAGTGAGATATCAGTAAGAGAACGATTAAGGACTGACGATAAAAGAAGATTGCTGTATTTGGTCAGCCAGTTTTTGTTGTAAATCGGCAGCTTGCTGGCGATTATTGAATGGCCCTAACTGTACACGATAAACGTTATTATATTGAGTTACGCGGCCTTGAACATTAAAGCGTTGCGCCAGTGTTTGTTGCCACTTTTTTGCTCGTTGCTCACTGCTAACAGCACCAACTTGAACTATAAAACCATTTTCTGAGGCGGCTGTTGGCGTTGTGACTATTGAAGTACTGTTTGTAACAGGCTTAGGTGGTTGCAGCTTCATTGTGGGGAGTTGTTCAGTCGCTTCCGGTTGTATCGTCAGTTTCATCGGCTGATTTGTTAAGGGCTGGCTGCTAGTCTGATCAGGGATATTCTCCATTGTTGGTGTTCCTAATGGACTGGTTGTCAGCGTTGGTCTATCCGGTAGAGCATAACTCTGTTTAACTATCTGGCTGCCAATGGTACCGGGACCGGATACAGAACCGTCCTGGGCAACCTCAATAAAATCAACCTTAACTTTGGTACTTTGAGTTAGGTTTAACCGTTCAGCGGAAGCCTTCGATAGATCGATAATTCGCCCTGGTTTATAAGGACCACGGTCATTGACTCTAACAATCATCATGCGGCCATTGCTCAAATTGGTCACACGGACATAACTTGGAATTGGCAGGGTAGGATGGGCGGCTGTCAGAGCATAAGGATTAAAACGTTCACCAATTGCGGTCATTTTGCCGCTAGATTCTTCACCGTACCAACTAGCATAACCTGTCTCACTAAACTGAGAGGGGGCTTGCACAATGTGATAAGTATGTCCGTTCATCTGATAATCATCATTGGCGCTAGGATGATAAGGTTCATAACGAGGTTCTGCACCCAGAACATCCTGCGTTGGTACTACGGGTAACGGGGCAGGTTTTTGTTTGTCAGGAGTAGTACAGCCAGATAGCAGGGCTGCAATCATGCCGAATATAAGCCAGTGTTGACGCATTGAAACCTCTTCTCTATAAACTTTTGGACAACAATTTTCTGTGTGTGTGAATCGACATGATAATGCCGAAACCCGCCATTAAGACGATTAACGCAGAGCCGCCATAACTGACAAATGGCAAAGGAACGCCCACTACAGGCAGGACACCACTCACCATGCCGATATTGACGAAGATATAAACAAATAGAATTAACATTAGGCCGCCAACCATAACCCGGCCAAAAGTGTTCTGTGCTCTGGTTGCGATAACCAGCCCACGAGTAATTAATAACATATATAATGTTAATAACAGTAGTACGCCAATCAAACCAAGTTCTTCTGACAGTACGGCAAATATGAAATCTGTATGACGTTCTGGCAGAAATTCCAATTGAGATTGTGTTCCTAATAGCCAGCCTTTACCTGATAAACCACCGGAGCCAATCGCGATTTTTGATTGAATAATATGGTAACCCTTACCTAGTGGATCGCTTTCTGGATCAAGTAGCATCATGACGCGATCGCGCTGATAGCCATGCATCAGGAAGAACCACAAGATGGGGATAAAGCTGGTTAACAGTAGAGCTGCGATACCGATCAACCGCCAACTCATGCCCGAAAGGAACAAGACAAACAGGCCAGAAGCCGCGATCAGAATTGAAGTCCCCAAGTCTGGCTGAGCGGCAACCAGTAAAGTAGGCAGAAAAATAAGCATCAGAGCGATAGTCGTATTTTTCAGTGATGGGGGACATAAATCGCGGTTCATAAAGCGTGCGATCATCAGTGGTACGGCTATTTTGGCAATTTCAGAAGGTTGGAAGCGGATGATTCCTAAATCCAGCCAGCGTTGGGCACCTTTACTTATTTGCCCGAAAGCATCGACAAAAATCAGTAAAATGACACAAACAATATAGAGATGGGGCGCCCAGCTTTCATAAACTCTTGGTGGAATTTGCGCCATGATGAGCATGACAACCAGCCCAGCACCAATTTGGCTAATTTTGCGCTCCATCATACCCATATCTTGACCACTGGCACTCCACATAACAAAAGCGCTGTATATCAGCAATGCCAAAATGCACAGGAGTAATGGTAGGTCGATATGTAATCTGGTCCAGAGAGGAACCCTTTTTTGGTTTTCTGTCATGGTGTTAATCAGTCACTTTCTGTTCCGTGAGGTGTAGGGACAGCATTCGGCAATGTTGTGTTGTTATCCCCTAATAGTACATGGTCGAGGATTTGGCGAACAAGAGTCCCCACTGCTGGGCCTGCACCACCATTCTCTAAAATAATGGAAAGGGCTACTGTCGGATTTTCATAAGGAGCGAAAGCGATCATCAGCTTATGATCCCGTAAATGCTCAGCAATTTTACTGGCATTGTAGGTTTCATAACTGTAGACCTGTGCTGTTCCCGATTTGATCGCTGCTTTATAAGGCGTACCGATAAAACTTTTGTGGCCGGTACCGTTTGGCAGGTTAGCAACACCGTACATGCCGCTTTTTGCCAATTCCCAATATCCTGAATGGATATCACCGATCTGAATATTTTCTATTTGTTGATAAGGGATCATCTCACCTTTCAGCTTCTTGCTTAGCAGAAGATGTGGTGTTTTTACATTACCGTCGTTAATTAAGGTTATCAGCGCTTTTACCATTTGAATGGGGGTTGCTGTCCAATATCCCTGGCCGATACCCACAGGAATGGTATCTCCTTGATACCAAGGTTTTTTATATTTTCTTTGTTTCCATTCGCGGGTAGGCATGATACCGGTGCGTTCTTCGGCTAGGTCGATTCCAGTATATTCGCCATAGCCAAACTTGGTCATCCATTCAGATAGACGATCAATTCCCATATCATAGGCAACTTGATAGAAGAAAGTATCCGCCGATTCTACAATGGCTCTATGTGCATTGAGACTACCGTGTCCCCAACGTTTCCAGTCACGGTAGCGTTTTTCTGAACCCGGTAATTGCCACCAACCCGGATCAAAAATGGTGGTATTTTTATTGATAACGCCTGTACTTAGTGCTGCAACGGTAATAAAAGGTTTCACTGTCGAAGCTGGAGGATAGATTCCTTGAGTAGCACGATTAATAAGCGGCCTATCAGGATTGTTTAATAGCTCCTGGTAGTTCTTATTGGAGATACCGTTTACGAATAGGTTTGGATCATAGCTTGGGTTAGATACCAGTGCCAGGATTTCCCCATTACGTGGATCACTGACAACGACCGCAGCACGGCTGGTTGTGAGGAGTTTCTCAATGTAAATCTGCAATTCGAGATCGATAGTGAGGTAAATATCTTGTCCGGCCTGTGGTGGTTGTTCATGTAATTGGCGTATCACCCGGCCTCGGTTATTCACTTCGACTTCTTCATAACCCGTTTTGCCGTGTAAAACAGTTTCATAATAGCGTTCAATACCCAGTTTGCCGATATCATGGGTAGCGGCGTAATTAGGTAAAATACCTTCTTTATCCAATCGTTCTACATCTTTATCATTAATTTTAGCAACATAGCCGATGATATGTGTCAGTGCTGAACCATAAGGATAGAAGCGGCGTTGGTAGCCTTTTATTTCAAAACCAGGGAAACGATATTGGTTAACGGCAAAGCGTGCTACTTGAATATGATCAAGTGAAGTTTTCAATGGAATAGAGGTAAAGCGGCGCGAGCGTTTACGCTCTTTTTCAAAGTTGGCAATATCTTCGTCAGTCAGATCGATAACATTACGTAAATCATTCAGCGTTTGCTCAAGGTGTTCTACCTTTTCAGGTATGATTTCTAACTGATAGATAGTTCGATTAAGTGCCAATGGCGTACCGTTGCGGTCATAAATGATCCCGCGGCTTGGCGCAATTGGAACCAGTTTAATACGGTTTTCGTTTGAACGGGTTTGATAGTCTTCGTGGCGGGTGATTTGTAAATGGTAAAGATTGGCAATCAGGATACCAGTCAGTACCAGGATGATAATAAATGCCACTAATGCGCGGCGAGCAAATAGGGCTGATTCAGCCGTATAATCACGAAAAGGGGTACGTTTATTCTTCATCCCATTGCCAGAAATTCGCTTTTATCCGTTGATAACCAAATTATTCCCGATGATAGGGATGATTGGTCGTAATACTCCATGCCCGGTACAGGCTTTCCGCAACCAAAACTCGGACCAGAGGATGGGGTAAGGTTAGCGGTGACAGTGACCAGCTTTGTTCTGCGGCAGCTTTACATGCCGGAGCGAGACCTTCGGGCCCACCTATCAACAAACTGACATCTCTACCATCCCGTTTCCAATGTTCAAGCTGTTGCGCCAATTGAGGCGTTTCCCAGCGGGAACCCGGAATGTCCAGGGTGACAATACGGCTGCCTTTGCTGACAGTGGCTAGCATTTGTTCGCCTTCTTTTTCCAGAATGCGTTTAATATCCGCATTTTTCCCCCGTTTGCCAGCCGGGATTTCTATCAGATCAAATGGCATGTCTTTGGGAAAACGACGCAAATAATCTGTAAAGCCGGCCTGTATCCAGTCCGGCATTTTTGTACCTACAGCAATTAATTGCAGCTTCAAACTCAGCTCCAAAGCTTTTCGAGTTCGTACATGCGGCGGCTCTCTTCTTGCATGACATGTACGATAACTTCACCGAGGTCTACGACAATCCAGTCAGATACGCCTTGTCCTTCAACGCCAAGTGGGATCAGGCCGCTCGCGCGACAGTCATCAACCAGATTATCTGCGACAGACATCAGATGGCGGTTGGAAGTTCCGGTGCAGACAATCATGCAATCGGTAATACTTGATTTCCCTTGGACATCAAGGGAAACAATATCCTGTGCTTTGGAGTTTTCAAGCTTATCAATAACAAACTGTTGGAGTTCTTTACCTTGCAAAAGGCTCATCCTTATTTTTTATCACAATTGATTAAATAGTGCGGAATAATAGCATGTCAGGTCACTTAAGGGTAAGTCAACTAAGCGACTAATCGAGGCAGATTCCGCTATTGGCGATATAACCCCTGTGAATCTATATACTTTTGTACTGAAAGGGGGAGTAAATCGTCACAACTTAACCCTTGCTGGTGGCGTTGACGGATGTCTGTTGCTGAGATCGGCAGCAGAGGTGTATCTGCCAGATAGATATAACCGTTAGGTTTACTGCCAAGCTGGTTTGGATCGCAGATTTGATGTTCTGTAAGCCAGTGTTGCATTTCGGTTGTAGAAAACTGGGTTTGATAACCGGGGCGAGCACAAACCAGCAGATGGCAGAAACTCAATAATTCTTGCCAACGATGCCAAGTGTGCAGTGATAACAAAGCATCTTGGCCGATTATAAATGCTAGTGGTTGTTTGTTACCAAGTTCCTGACGGAATGACTCTAGCGTATCAATTGTGTAAGAGGGGATAGTGCGCTCCAGTTCACGCTTATCGACGGTAAACAGTGGGCTATCCTGTACTGCCAGTTGTACCATTTCAAGCCGCTGTTGTGCAGTGGCTTCCGGTTGTGGGCGGTGTGGGGGAACGTGATTTGGTAGTAAAATCACTTGATTCAGGCCAGTTTGATATGCCAGGGTTTCAACTGGTTGTAAGTGCCCGTAATGGATGGGATCGAATGTTCCACCAAATAATGCTTTAATAACGGGTTGTTTCGGGCAAGTAGAATCAATGGCATGAGGCATTAAAAAAGCTCTCAGGTAAGGTTTTTCCACATAACAGCATAGAAAGCGTTTCTAAATCTGACCAAATAGACTGGCCGTAATCCTGTTTGATCTGGCGTTCCATCTGTACAAGTAAATGAATTGCTTGCTGCAAATCATGTTGAGTGAGACGTTGCAGTGCGCTTGTCAGTAATGGACGGCGGTTTTGCCATACCCGATGCTGATCTAACAGTGTTTTCATCGGGGTTGTGGTACTTTGACGTTTCAGCGTGAGTAGCAACAGTAATTCACGCTGTACGGTACGTAATAGAATAACAGCTTCGTAATCTTCCTGTTTTAACTGTTTCAGAATATGCCAGGCTCGTTTTGCTTTACCTGATAATAGCGAGTCTACCCAGTGATAAGGTGTAAAGTGAGCCGCGTCATTCACCGCATTTTCGACACGATGTAAGGTCAGTTTACCGTCTGGGTATAGCAGGGACAGTCGCTCAAGTGCCTGAGCTAACGCCAGTAAATTTCCTTCATAACAATAACACAGTAGTTGATTGGCTTGTTCTTCCAGCGTTAATTTCATGGTTTTGGCTCGTTGTGCAACCCATTGCGGCAGACGGTTCTGTTCAGGTGTCTGACAACTGACATAAACACCGTTTTTTCCTAGTATTTTGAACCAGTTACTGTTCTCCTGAGCCTTGGTCAATTTCAAACCACGTAGTATTAGCAGTATATCTGGATGAAGTAGTCCAGCCAGTTTCACCAGTTGTTCGGTTATGGTTGCATTGGGGCCATTTTCCGGCAGTAGTAAAGTGAGTGTTTGACGGCTAGCAAACAGACTTAATGACTGACAAATATTGAATATCTCATCCCACTCGGTGTGATTATCCAGTGTATAGGTGAAGTGTTCAGTGAAAGCGTGTTTTTCAGCAGCCTTGCGAATATGATCTTGGCTTTCCTGTAATAGTAGGGGTTCATTACCCCATATTAGATAACAGTTTCGCAGCCCCTCATTGAGCTGCGAAATCAATTGTTCGGGATAGAGTTTGATCATTGTGCTTGCGCAGCTTGCTGTCCCACCTGTTTTTCTCTGGCTTTCTGCTTTTCTGCGTTGTGAACGGTCAATAACTGGCGAACTAACCGGCGAGCAGCTTGTTCACGCATTTCCTGATTGATTATCTCGTTTTCAGCATCTTTCGCCAGGGCCTCTAATGGGTTGTCGAAAAAAGAGCGGTCAACCCTGGATCGCAGCGGGTATACGCTACCGTCTGGCATAATAACCTGAGCATCGACATTCAGTGTCAATTGGCGTTCAGCCGCCTTACCATCTTGGAAAATAGAGACAGTATCTTTATTTTCAGAAGAGTTAATTAACTTTAAAACAGGAACATCAGCGCTACCATCCTCAAGGATAGTGACATTATTCAGACGAAGCTGTTGGCGAACGGAACGGGCCAGTGGCCCGTATGGGTCACCGCTTGTTAATTGCAGCTTTTTGAGTTCCGGTGGCACCTGAGTGGTGCCGCGCAGATGAAAACCGCAGCCAGCGGTGACCAGCACCGCTAACCCCAGCAACAACGTTAAAATACGATGTCGCACATTGCCTCCTTTATTAGCCGACGACCAGATTCAGTAGTTTGCCTGGTACATAAATGACTTTGCGAATAGTGACGTCTTCAAGGTATTTCGCCACACCGTACTCTTTTGCTGCCATATCATGAACATATTCTTTAGCTGCATCGGCTGGCACAGTAACACGACCACGCACTTTACCGTTAACTTGAATGACGACTAACTTGGTATCGTCAACCATTGCTTGTTCATCAGCTTGTGGCCAATCAGCCGTATCAATATCACCTTCACCCCCCAGAGCTTGCCACATAATAAAGCAAGCATGAGGAGTTATTGGTGACAACATACGGACAACCGCCAACAGAGCCTCCTGCATCAGAGCGCGATCTTGCTCAGTTTCCTGTGGTGCGCGGGCCAGTTTATTCATCAATTCCATTACCGCAGCGATAGCAGTATTGAATGCCTGGCGGCGGCCAACATCATCTGTGACTTTAGCGATAGTTTTGTGCAGATCTCGGAATAGATCTTTTTGTTCCATTGTCAGGTTTGTGATGTTTAGCGGTTGCGTTGCCCCTTTGCTGCTATGTTCATAAACCAGGCGCCATACACGTTTCAGGAAGCGATTTGCCCCTTCAACACTGGATTCTTGCCATTCTAGCGTCAGCTCTGGTGGAGCCGCGAACATCATAAATAGGCGAACGGTATCAGCACCATATTTTTCTACCATCAATTGTGGGTCAATACCGTTGTTTTTGGATTTAGACATTTTGCTCATGCCGGTATAAACCAGTTCATGGCCTTCTTTATCCATCGCTTTAATGATACGGCTTTTATCATCACGCTCAACAATAGTATCAGCTGGGGAAACCCAGATTTTTTCACCATCTTTGCCGAGGTAATAAAAAGCATCGGCCAGAACCATGCCTTGGCATAACAGGCGCTTAGCGGGTTCATTGGAATTGACTAGGCCAGCATCACGCATCAGTTTATGGAAGAAGCGGAAATACATCAGATGCATGATAGCATGTTCGATACCACCGATGTATTGGTCAACTGGCAGCCAATAGTTAGCTGCTGCTGGATTGAGCAGGCCCTTGTCATAATCTGGACAGGTGTAGCGAGCGTAGTACCAAGAAGACTCCATAAAAGTATCGAAGGTATCTGTTTCACGTAGTGCTGGTTGGCCGTTGATAGTGGTTTTCGCCCACTCAGGATCAGCTTTAATTGGGCTGGTGATGCCGTCCATTTTGACATCTTCTGGCAGAATAACTGGCAGTTGAGCTGCTGGAACCGGAACAACTGTGCCATCTTCCAGCGTTGCCATTGGAATAGGAGCGCCCCAATAACGTTGACGAGAAACTCCCCAGTCACGCAGACGATAGTTGACTTTACGTTTACCTACGCCCATTTCCACCAGTTTATCAGCAATAGCATTGAAACCATCTTCGTGATTCAGGCCGCTAAATTCACCGGAATTAAACAGGATATTCTTATCTGTTACAGGCGCTTCATGGACGTTTGGTTCATTGCCTTCGCTATCCAGAATAACGGCTTTTATTGGCAGGTTATATTTTGTCGCAAATTCCCAGTCGCGTTGATCGTGACCAGGCACTGCCATGACAGCACCGGTGCCGTATTCCATCAGGACGAAGTTTGCAACCCAGATTGCCACTTTTTCTTTGGTCAATGGATGAATAGCAAACATACCGGTTGCTATGCCTTTCTTCTCCATTGTTGCCATATCTGCTTCTGCAACTTTGGTATTACGGCACTCATCAATGAAAGTAACCAGTTCAGGGTTATTTTCTGCTGCTTGTTTTGCCAGAGGATGACCTGCGGCAACCGCAACATAAGTGGCACCCAGGAACGTATCAGGACGAGTGGTATAAACGGTCAGCTTCTCCTGACTATCAGCCACATCAAAAGTGATTTCTACCCCTTCAGAACGACCAATCCAGTTGCGCTGCATGGTTTTGACTTGTTCAGGCCACTCTTCCAGCGTATCCAGATCATTTAACAACTCTTCGGCATAATCAGTGATCTTGATAAACCATTGCGGAATTTTTTTACGTTCAACTTTGCTATCACAACGCCAGCAACAGCCATCGACCACTTGTTCATTAGCCAGAACAGTCAGATCGTGGGGACACCAGTTAACTGCGGAGGTTTTTTTATAAACCAAGCCCTTTTCATACAATTTGGTGAAGAACCACTGTTCCCAACGGTAATATTCCGGGGTACAGGTTGTGACTTCACGATCCCAGTCGTAACCGAAGCCCAGTGTTTTCAATTGACCTTTCATATATTCGATGTTGGCATAGGTCCACGGAGCAGGTGCGGTATTGTTTTTGACCGCGGCACCTTCCGCAGGCAGGCCAAACGCGTCCCAACCGATAGGTTGCAGAACGTTTTTGCCAAGCATACGCTGATAGCGGGAGATAACATCGCCAATAGTGTAGTTACGTACATGGCCCATGTGTAGTCGACCAGAAGGGTAAGGTAGCATGGACAGGCAGTAATATTTCTCTTTGCTGTTGTCTTCTGTCACTTTGAAAGTTTGCTTCTCTTGCCAGTGAAGCTGAACTTGCGGCTCTATATCTTCTGGGCGGTATTGTTCTCGCATGGCACCGATGATCCTATGGTGAGTAAAAAGCTACGTTTGTAGCAATCATTTAGTTGGTAAAATATGAGGTCGGCATAGCATATCTGATTTGATATATAAGAAACAGAGGTTCTGAGGGAAAATCCGATGGCGACGGGAGCCACCACCGGGGATGAAATGAGGTTAGTGAAGAATTTTAGCGAGAAATTCTTTGGCGCGATCTGATTTTGGATTCGCAAAGAAATCTTCTTTTTTGCTATCTTCAACAATTCTGCCTTCATCCATAAAGATAACTCGGTTGGCTACTTTACGAGCGAAGCCCATTTCGTGAGTAACAACCATCATGGTCATCCCTTCATCTGCCAGTTTAACCATGACATCGAGCACTTCATTGATCATTTCAGGGTCGAGTGCGGAAGTAGGTTCGTCAAATAGCATGGCAATCGGGTCCATACAAAGGGCTCGGGCGATTGCTACACGTTGCTGTTGACCACCGGAAAGTTGAGACGGGAATTTATTCGCTTGACTGGCAAGTCCAACGCGTTCAAGTAATTTCAACCCCTTTTCTTCCGCCGCTTTTTTATTGCGATTAAGCACTTTAATCTGCGCTAGAGTTAAATTCTCAATGATGGAGAGATGGGGGAACAGCTCAAAATGTTGGAACACCATGCCGACTTTAGAGCGTAGTTGTGCCAGATGGGTGTTTTTATCATTAACTTTAATGTCATTAACCAGAATTTCACCCTGTTGGATGGATTCCAGGCCATTGACCGTTTTTATCAGGGTGGATTTGCCTGAGCCAGATGGGCCACAGACCACAACGACTTCACCTTTTTTAACTTCAGTTGAGCAGTCGGAGAGAACCTGAAATTGGCCATACCACTTGGATACATTTTTCAGGGAGATCATCAAACAGTCCTTTTCTTCAAATAGTTAACCAGCATAGATGCGGCAATACTAATAATAAAATAAACCAAACCAGCAAATAGGATCATTTCGACCTGAGTGCCATCACGCTCACCGATATTTGCCGCAGTACGGAAAAAGTCCGCTAGACTGAGCACATACACCAATGAGGTGTCTTGAAACAGTACGATACCCTGAGTCAGTAACAGCGGGGTCATCGCACGGAATGCTTGAGGCAGGATAACCAGTCTCATACTTTGCATTGGTGTCATACCCAATGCCAGTGCTGCCGAAGATTGCCCGCGGGAGATACTCTGAATTCCCGCCCGGATAATTTCTGAATAGTAAGCCGCTTCGAAAAAGGCGAATGCAACCATAGCTGAAATTAAACGAATATCTGTTTTCGGAGAAATCCCCAGAACATTTTGCACTAGACTAGGCACAATCAGGTAGAACCATAACAGTACCATAACTAGTGGTACAGAACGGAACAGATTGACATATAAAGTGGCAAACCAGCTCAGTATTTTTACCGAAGAGAGCCGCATAACGGCTAGCACGGTTCCCCAGAGAATACCGACAACAACAGCAATAATCGTGATTTTTGCGGTAATGACTAAGCCTTGTAGCAGAAATGGGATACTGGGGATAATCGAACTCCAGTCAAACTCGTACATTTATTGACCTCCAATATTACCCGGTAAACGCACTTTTTTCTCAAGCAAGTGCATGGCAAGCATAATCACCAGATTGATTCCGATATAAGCTAATGTAATCGCCGTAAATGTTTCATAAGCATGTGCTGAGTAATCAAGTAACTTACCTGCTTGTGCTGCCATATCTACCAGACCAATAGTGGAGGCAATAGCGGAGTTTTTCACCAGATTCATTATTTCTGATGTCATGGGTGGAATAATCACTCGATAGGCATTGGGTAATAGGACATAGCGATAGGTTTGTGGCAGAGTTAGCCCCATTGCCAGCCCTGCCGCTTTTTGACCGCGTGGTAGTGATTGTATGGCGGCACGAACCTGCTCACATATCCGAGCAGCAGTGAAAAGACCTAAACAGACAGTGGATGAGAGAAAAAATTGGATATTAGGGTCCAGTTCAGTTTTAAACCACAGACCGATTTTTTCTGGTAGTAGTTCAGGTACAACCAGATACCAGATAAAAAATTGAACTATCAGTGGTACGTTACGAAAGAGCTCAACATAACAGGTACCTATCCCAGATAATATTTTATTGGGAACAGTGCGTAAGATGCCGAACAGTGAGCCGACAATGAAAGCGATAATCCAGGCGCAGATAGACAAGGCAATCGTCACCTGAAATCCAGCTATCAACCAGCCTAGATAAGTCGTATTGCCGAAAGGGGCAGCTTGCAAAAAGATGCCCCAATTCCAATCGATTGACATAATAATACTCCCTGTTAGGGTGTAGCTTGATCCCCTGAAAACGATTGATTGGCTGAGAAAAAAGCGAGGTAGGGAACGACCACCTCGCACCCTGTGACGCCAATCAAATAGTCATTTTTTTAATTATATTTCTAGTCAAGTGCCTTATCATTTGGCGATTTAAATAGTGCTTTCATTTCATCAGATAAAGAGAAATTCAAATTCAAGTTCTTGGGTGGAATGGGGTGTTTGAACCAGCGCTCAAATGATTTCTCTGCCTCTCCGGAGGTTTGCGCTTGAACAATGGTCTCATCGATCAGCTTCTTGAATTGAAGATCGTCTTTGCGTGATATACAACCATAGGCTTCTCTAGACTGAGGTGTACCAACAATTTCCCACTGATCAGGTTTTTTCGCTTTGGCGCGTTCACCTGCTAGTAGTGCATCATCCACCATAAAGGCGATTGCACGGCCAGATTCCAAAGTACGGAATGAGTCACCATGATCTTTTGCACTGATGATGCGCATTTTCATGTTTTTCTCATCGTTCAGTTTATTCAGCAATATTTCAGAAGTCGTACCTGCTGAGACAACGACATTTTTACCTGCCAAATCTGGGAAATCTTTTATACCGGAACCTTTTTTAGTCAGCAAACGCGTCGTAATAATAAAGATGCTGTTAGAGAAAGTGACTTGTTTCTGACGTTCAAGGTTATTGGAAGTGGAACCGCATTCGAAATCATAAGTTCCATTTTGTAGTAATGGGATGCGATTTTGCGAAGTCACGGGTATCAATTTTACTTGCAGATTTGGCATGTCCAGTTTCTTCTTCACTGCTTCAACAATCAGATTAGAATAATCCTGAGAATAGCCGACGACTTTTTGATGATTATCGTAGTAAGCAAAAGGTACGGAGGATTCACGATGTCCCACAATGATCACTCCATCATCTTTAACCTTTTTCAGTGTTCCCGTTAATTCTTCGGCCTGAACAGCCCCCGCCATGCCAAGTAACATCATGGTTAATACTAGGTTACGCATACGCATATACAACTCCTTTAATGTGGTTATCGTTGCGATGTTGTGTTTGCAAAAGTCTCTCTGTGATTTGTTTTTAATCGAGGATCATTTGCTGTTATATGTATATATAGTGTTAAAAAATAGTACAAAAGGGTTAGGAAATGAAAATGAATTGTTTCTATTTCGGGAGCTGTCTCGCACTATAAATGAACAATGTTGTTTATCTTGCACAATAAAGGTGAGTGATTATCATTTTTTTAGTGCGTTTTCCCATTTTTGGTTAGTGAAACAGCTATTTTCCTTTTCATTCATAGAGATAACAGCAATTAGCATGCCAAAATAATAAAGAAGGGTAAAATTGATACCAGTAAGTTGTTTAAGTAGGTTATTTGTATAACATAGAGTGATATCAGTTATTGAGGGTTAGCATGGGTCAATGGCAGAATTGGGCAAGGTATATTTCATTCCCATTGCCAGACGATTCCATAGGTTGATAGGGCCGATTAATAATGTTAAATCGACAATCTCAAGGGAGCAGTTTTGCTCCCTTTTGGCTATATAGATATTCGAATCAAGATGGATATTCGAATTAAGATTTACGGCGGTTATACGTTAAGGCAAACAGGGAAAATAATACGGTGATTATCCATACCGGCCAGTTACCCCAACGTGCATAAGGTGTTATCCCCATTGCGGGTGTCACCTTAGCTGCTAAAACATTACGGGTAAATTGTGGGAGTGCCGCTTGTACTTTTCCGTCTGGGCTGATAACGGCTGTAATGCCGTTATTGGTACCACGTAGTAGCGGGCGTCCTAATTCGAGGGAACGCATGCGTGCCATTTGGAAATGTTGCCAGGGGCCAATTGAACCACCAAACCAAGCATCATTGGAAATAGTGAGTAAGAATTCAGTATCCGGTTTGAAATTCGCACGAACCTGCTCACCCAGTATAATTTCATAACAAATAGCGGTGGTCAGGTTATATCCTGCAACAGAAAGCTGTGGTTGAATGTAGTTGCCACGGCTGAATGAAGACATAGGTAAGTTGAAGAATGGCGCCAGAGGGCGGAGTAGCGATTCCAGTGGAACAAATTCACCAAATGGTACCAGATGATATTTATCGTAGCGGATAGCTGCCGGATATTGATAAGGTTTTTTATCGCCGAGGACAATCACACTGTTATAGATCTTATCACTGTCGCCAACGGCTCTTTCATCGACAATACCGGTAATAAGGCTGGTATGTTGATTACGTAACAGTTCATCCAATTTTGTTAGAAAGTGGCGTTGATAACTTTCCAATGAAGGAATGGCAGATTCCGGCCAGATGATTATCGGTATTTTGCCGATGTATGGCAGGCTGTTGCCCATGTAGATGTCCATAGTTTTGCTGAGCATGTTAGGGTCCCATTTCAGGGACTGTGGAATATTTCCCTGAACTAGCGCGACATCAACTGTTTTTTCAGGCAGTAGGTTATACCACTGATAATGGCGTATTGACCACGGTAATAGCAGAATGGCGACAGCAATAATACCAGCGACTATTTTCCGATGTATAACAGCCAGAACGAATAACCCGCTAATAGTCATTAACAGGAAAGTGATGGCCTCAACACCCAAAATTGGTGCAATGGCTTTCATGGGACCGTCTAATTGGCTATAGCCGAATTGTAGCCAGGGGAAACCAGTTAGGATCCAGCCTCGCAGGAATTCGGTGAGTTGCCATAATGCAGGTGCTGCTACAGCCAGCCTTACCCCGTTTGTTTTTGCGAAGAGACGATTGAGTAAGCCAGCGAATAAAGCAGGATAGAGCGAGAGATAGGCGGCAAGTAATATGACCAGCAGAATATTGACCGCGGTTGGCATGCCACCGAAATTAGCAATACTGACATACACCCAGTTGGTACCACTGCCGAATAGACCAAATCCCCAACAAAAAGCAATAAATGCCGCTTGTCGGGGTGTTCTGTTCAAAGTCAGAAGTTGTAGTCCAAACAGGGAAATAATAGCGGCAGGCCAGAAGTCAAAAGGCGAAAAAGCCAGTGTTCCACTGGCTCCAAAAAACAGTGCCAGTAAGGCGCGCAGCCGCTGGCAATTTAATAATGAAGCTTTGTTCATTCAGATTTTATTCTTCTTCGAGGTTAGGTATTGGCGCATCGTCCGGTATCGTAACATAAACCTGAATAATCCTTCGGCTATCGGCCATAGCAACTTTAAAGAGATAACCGTTGATATCGACGGACTCTCCTCTGGCGGGTAAATGACCGAATGCCTGCATCACCAGACCGCCAATAGTATCCACTTCTTCGTCACTGAATTGGGTGCTAAAGGCTTCATTAAAGTCTTCAATCTGAGTTAGCGCTCGTACCGTATAGGTATGACGGCTCAAGGCACGAATATCGACATCTTCTTCTTCATCGTATTCGTCTTCAATTTCACCGACGATCAGTTCAAGAATATCTTCGATAGTGACCAAGCCCGAAACACCACCAAACTCATCAATGACAATTGCCATATGATAACGTTGAGAACGGAACTCTTTCAGCATGCGGTCAACCCGTTTACTTTCAGGTACAACGACAGCCTGACGCAGAACCTTATCTATGCTGAATGGTGGGGCATCGGTGCGCATAAATGGCAATAAGTCTTTTGCCATTAAAATCCCTTCAATATGATCTTTGTCTTCACTGATCACAGGGAAACGAGAGTGAGCCGAATCAATAATCACATCCAGACATTCGTCCAGGGTTTGATTACGTTTTAAGGTAACGATTTGAGAACGGGGGATCATGATATCCCGGACACGCTGATCGGAAATATCCATTACCCCTTCGAGCATATCACGGGTATCAGGATCAATCAGATCGTTTTGTTCAGAGTCACGGATCAATTCCACCAGTTCATCACGGCTTTTTGGCTCACCGTGAAAAAGCTGGTTAAGAAGAAGAGTGAAAAACCCTTTCTTAGGGCCAGGGTTATCGTTACTTGAAGGATGGTCGTCGCTCATGGCGTTTTAATGAAAATTTCCCATTAAATAAGTTATTGTTGGTATTTTTTAGCATAAAAATGGTACGAATGGTTACTCTTTTTCTGCAAGATAGGGGTCAACATAACCTAACTTTTGCATAATTTCTGTTTCCAAAGATTCCATTTCTTCAGCTTCATCATCTTCGATATGGTCATAGCCCAGCAAATGTAGGCAGCCGTGGACAACCATATGTGCCCAATGTTCCTCTATTGTTTTTTGTTGCTCCTCCGCTTCTTTTTCAACGACCTGACGACAAATAATTAAATCGCCAAGCAAGGGTAAATCAACCTCTGGCGGTGCTTCAAATGGGAAAGATAACACATTTGTTGGATTATCTTTACCACGGTAGGTCAGATTTAAATCGTGGCTTTCTGCCTTATCAACAATGCGGATAGTGACTTCGCTTTCAGATTGAAATTGAGGTAAAACCCCGTCCAGCCAGTGCTGGAACAGGGTTTCTTCAGGAAGACCTTGTGAATGTTCACAGGCAATTTGTAAATCAAGTATTACTGAACTCATTGTGCTTCCTGCTTGCGTTGTTCACTGAGTGCCTGTTTGCGTTTTTGCTCGGTTGCTTCCCACTCTTCATAGGCAATGACAACTTTGGCAACCACCGGATGGCGGACAACATCATCACTGTGGAAAAAGTTGAAACTCAGCTCGCCGACGCCTGATAGAACTTCAATGGCATGGCGTAGACCGGATTTCTGCCCACGAGGCAGGTCAATCTGCGTAACGTCACCGGTAACAACCGCTTTGGAGTTGAAGCCGATACGAGTCAGGAACATCTTCATCTGTTCGATGGTTGTATTCTGGCTCTCATCCAGAATAATAAAAGCGTCGTTCAGGGTTCGTCCTCGCATATAAGCTAATGGCGCAACTTCAATAACGTTACGTTCGATCAGCTTCTCAACTTTTTCAAAACCGAGCATTTCAAACAAAGCGTCGTAGAGTGGGCGCAAGTACGGATCCACTTTTTGGCTCAGGTCACCCGGTAGGAAACCCAATTTTTCGCCTGCTTCGACGGCCGGACGGGTTAGCAGGATACGGCGAATCTCTTGTCGTTCCAGTGCATCAACCGCAGCAGCAACGGCCAGGTAAGTTTTTCCTGTGCCAGCAGGACCAATCCCGAACGTAATATCGTGGCTAAGAATATTGGCAATATACTGCGCCTGATTGGGCGTGCGTGGTTTCACCATGCCGCGTTTGGTGCGAATATTAACGGATTTACCGTATTCGGGTATGCTCTCGGCAGTTTGCTCCAGAACCCGGCTCTCGGTAATTGCCAGATGAATCTGTTCTGGCTTGATATCAGGGATCACACCACGGACAGGGGAAGTTTCCGTATATAAATGCCGTAGGATATTGGTGGCTGTGCTAACGTACAACGGTTTGCCCATCAGTTTAAAACGGTTATCACGACGGTTAATTTCAATACCTAGCCGACGTTCAAGCTGCTTCAAATTGTCGTCAAACGGACCACATAGGCTCATTAGGCGCTGATTGTCGGCGGGTTCGAGGAAAATTTCCTGAGTTGCTATTTGTGAATGAATTTGTTGAATCACTGATTATCTCTATATTTATGGCTGATAAGTGCCGACCCCGATTTCATCTTCTTTACGGGTACGGGCTATAACGGACTCAGGTGATTCGTGTGTACGAAGATCCATTTGATCTTCGGTACGGATAACTTTACCGCGTAGTGAGTTGGCGTAGACATCAACAATTTCAACATCAACGAATTTGCCAATCATATCAGGCTGGCCTTCAAAGTTGACAACCCGATTGTTTTCGGTACGGCCAGAAAGTTCCATCACATTCTTACGGGAAGTTCCTTCAACCAGAATACGTTGTACACTGCCCAACATAGCACGGCTGTAGCTCATGGCTTGTTGGTTGATACGTTGTTGTAACAGGTAAAGGCGCTGTTTTTTCTCTTCTTCGCTAACGTCATCAGGCAGATCGGCTGCCGGCGTTCCCGGACGAGCAGAATAGATGAAGCTGTAGCTCATGTCGAAATTGACATCAGCGATCAGTTTCATGGTTTTCTCGAAGTCATCTTGGGTTTCACCTGGGAATCCGATAATGAAGTCAGAGCTTATCAAGATATCAGAACGTGCTTTACGCAGTTTGCGGATAATGCTTTTATACTCAAGGGCTGTGTGGGCACGTTTCATCAACGTTAGAATACGGTCCGAGCCACTTTGCACCGGTAGATGTAGGAAGCTAACCAATTCCGGTGTATCTTCGTAAACAGCGATAATATCGTCTGTAAACTCAATTGGGTGGCTAGTCGTAAAGCGAATACGGTCAATACCATCTATAGCCGCGACCAAACGAATTAATTCGGCGAAAGAGCAGATATCACCATCATAAGTGGCGCCACGATAAGCGTTCACATTCTGACCGAGAAGGTTGACTTCGCGTACGCCCTGAGCGGCAAGTTGCGCGATTTCAAACAGAACATCATCGCATGGGCGGCTAACTTCTTCTCCGCGGGTATAAGGTACGACACAGAAAGTACAGTATTTGTTGCAACCTTCCATAATAGAAACGAAGGCAGATGGGCCTTCAGCACGTGGTTCAGGAAGGCGGTCGAATTTCTCGATTTCCGGGAAGCTGATATCAACAACCGGGCTGCGAGTGCCTTTCACTTGGTTGATCATTTCAGGTAAACGGTGCAATGTTTGCGGCCCGAAAATAATATCTACACATTGAGCGCGCTGACGGATGAAATCCCCTTCCTGAGAGGCTACACAGCCACCGACTCCAATGATGATATCGGGATTAGTATCTTTTAGGTTTTTCCAGCGGCCTAATTGATGGAAAACCTTTTCCTGTGCTTTTTCGCGGATTGAACAGGTATTCAATAGCAAAATGTCTGCTTCTTCGGCGACATCGGTTAACTGATAACCGTGAGTACTTTCCAGCAGGTCGGCCATTTTAGATGAATCATATTCATTCATCTGACAGCCCCAAGTTTTAATATACAGTTTTTTTATCGTCGACATTTTCTTGTGCATCCGAGCTTTCTACCGCGCTGAAAAGTGTTATTACACGGCAAAAGCAATTGTGTATTAGGCATAAAGTTGTCGGATATTGTAGTCATTTGCAGGAGCAGTGACCAGACTGTTAAACAGGATATTCTCTACCGGAGAATTAAAAATTCGGTACACTGTACTAATCAATGGGTTAATAGCATGGCTGATATGAATAATTCACAACAGATTTTTGATGTAGTGGTGGTCGGTGCTGGCATGATCGGTGCTGCAACAGCATTGGGGTTGGCACAGGAAGGTTGGAAAGTCGCTTTATTAGATCATCAACCACCACAATCTTATGATACACAGAGTCAGCCTGATGTACGCGTATCAGCAATTAGTTGTGCTTCTGTAGATTTGTTCAAACAACTCGGCGCATGGGATGCGGTATTACAGATGCGCAGTGCGCCGTATCGTACATTAGAGACTTGGGAACAGAATGATTCTAATTTGGTGTTTGATGCACAAAGTTTAGGGCTGCCTGAGTTGGGCTATATGGTTGAAAACCGTATCTTGCAACTGGCTCTGTGGCAGCAGTTTGAAAAATATCCCAATCTGATTTTGCTATGCCCGGCAGTATTGCAATCAATGCAGTGGCAGAAAATGGGATGGTTGGTGACTCTGGCTGACGGAACAGAAATGACAGCTCGCTTGATTGTTGGGGCTGATGGTGCTCGTTCTCAGGTTCGGCAAATGGCAGGAATTGGCAGTCGTGGCTGGCAGTACAGACAGTCTTGTATGTTGATCACGGTAAAAACAGAACAGCCACAGCAGGATATTACCTGGCAGCAGTTTTTTCCTTCTGGACCGAGAGCGCTTCTTCCACTGTTTGATCAATGGGCTTCGCTGGTGTGGTACGACAAACCGGCACGAATACGACAATTACAGGCAATGTCAATGGCTCAACTTGAACAGGAGATTTTCCAGGCATTTCCTGTACGGTTAGGTAAAGTGACTCCCGTTGCCGCCGGTTCATTTCCTTTGACTCGTCATCATGCTAACAGTTATGTGCGTGAAGGATTAGTATTGTTGGGTGATGCAGCTCACACCATTAATCCACTGGCTGGGCAAGGAGTAAATCTTGGTTATCGGGATGTGAATACTCTGCTTGATGTTTTGGTGAAGGCGAGAGAATTAACAGAGCAGTGGGATTCATTGGAAGTATTGATGCGTTATCAGCGCCGCAGAATGCCGGATAACCTAATGATGCAAGCTGGAATGGATCTATTTTACACCGTGTTCAGTAATGAATTACCAGGGCTGAAAGTTGCTCGTAATCTGGCGCTGATGGCAGCTCAACGGGCTAGCGTAATGAAAAAAGCGGTGCTTAAGTATGCGTTGGGATTGTAGCGTATAGACTGGTAGTGAAGATTACAAGCACGTCGTAAATTATTTATGGCGTGGGCAGTTTTTTTTCTTTAATAGGCAGCAATTGGCAAACCAGAAGGAAAAGATAGGGTGGGCTGGAAAGTAAAAAATCACGCTTGTACATCAAAAGATATTCTACCTGTATATTCTTTTTCTATTCTTTCTGTATATTTTTTCAACACGTCACTTCACGTAACATATTGATAAATATGGCTGGGGTACCAGGATTCGAACCTGGGAATGCCGGAATCAGAATCCGGTGCCTTACCGCTTGGCGATACCCCAATAAATGGTGGCTACGACGGGAATCGAACCTGTGACCCCAGCATTATGAGTGCTGTGCTCTAACCAGCTGAGCTACGTAGCCTTTTTTGATGTGAGAAAATTTATTAAAAATACCAGTGAACGACATCCAGTCAATGGCTGGGGTACCAGGATTCGAACCTGGGTATGCCAGGATCAAAACCTGGTGCCTTACCGCTTGGCGATACCCCAACTGAAAGTGGTCACTGTACAACATGTTGTCAGAATTGTGTTATCAGAACTATGGCTGGGGTACCAGGATTCGAACCTGGGTATGCCAGGATCAAAACCTGGTGCCTTACCGCTTGGCGATACCCCATCTGAGTAACGACAACTCGATGAATGAATGGTGCGGGAGGCGAGACTTGAACTCGCACACCTTGCGGCGCCAGAACCTAAATCTGGTGCGTCTACCAATTTCGCCACTCCCGCAAAGATGGTGGCTACGACGGGAATCGAACCTGTGACCCCAGCATTATGAGTGCTGTGCTCTAACCAGCTGAGCTACGTAGCCATCTTTTTTGCATTACCTTCATCGGCGTTGCGGGGCGCATTATGCGTATATCAGCTAAATGCGTCAACTGCTTTTTTCTCGAAATCTGTTTAAAGTCGCTTGTTTGTTTGGCATATAAGCATTTTGATGACAAAATCAACAAAAAATAACATTACCCTTCGAGTAAGTGTTGTAACAGAACGCCATTAAGCATAGCACGTTTAGTCAGAGCGAAGGCGCCAATAGCAGAGCAGTGGACTAATTCAGAAATAACGATCGGCAGATCTTGACGAAATTCTTTCAGGACCTGAGAGTTGATACAACTTTGAATAGCGGGTAAGAGTACTTTCTGAGCTTCAGTAATTTCTCCCGCCAGAACAACTTTCTGTGGATTAAATAAATTAATCGCGATAGAGATAGTTTTGCCGAGGTAATGGCCGACACTTTTTATTACCTCAGATGCTAATGGATCATTTTGATTAGCGGCTTGGCAGATAGCTCTGATATTGCAGTTATTTAATGTTAGCTGGCTTGGAAAACCTTGCTTTAATTGATGCTGAACTCGTGCTTCTATCGCTGAGTTAGCGGCGATAGTTTCCAGGCAGCCAAAATTGCCACAGTGACAACGTTCACCGAGTGGATCAATTTGAATATGACCAATTTCACCTAAGTTTCCTCTATTATTGAGCAGTATCTGGCTATTGATAATCACCCCGGCACCGGTACCCCGATGGATACGTACCAGTATCGAGTCTTCACAATCACGGGTGGCGCCGAAATAGTGTTCAGCCAATGCCAAGCTGCGGATATCATGACCAACAAAACAGCTAATGTTGAAATGTTTTTTCAGGTTATCGACCAGAGTCCAGTTGGTTACTTTGATATGAGGCATATAACGGATGATGCCGGTATCTGGGTCAACTAATCCGGGCAGGATAACTGAAATGGCGATCAGTTCGCAGATTCTGTGTTGATTTTGCAGGATAAAATTTTCTATTGCGTTGATAAGCTGGTTTTCAACTTTTTGCTGAGTCGCTTCAGGCAGTGGATAATGTTCTTCAAGCAATGCCTTGCCACTCATATCATAAAGAGCAAGAGTAGCATCATGGCGGCCAAGGCGGACACCAACAGTATGGAAGTGACGATTTTCTGTAACGATGGAAATGGCGCGGCGGCCTCCGGTAGAGGCTTGTTGATCGACTTCTTTAATCAAGCCGCGTTCAAGTAACTGGCGAGTAATTTTAGTCACACTAGCTGGCGCAAGTTGACTTTGTTCAGCAATTTGAATGCGAGAGATTGGCCCTTGTTGATCAATCAGCCGATATACCACGGCTCCGTTAAGTTGCTTTACAAGGTCAATATTACCAATTTGTTTTTGTGTGTTGTTATAACTCATCAGCTATTTAGTCCGTCAAAGTTCAGTTTCTTTTCCGTTAACGATGGTCTTGCGAATTTCAAAGTCGTGACTGAAAACAATGAGGTTAGCGATTTTCCCGGTTTCAACAGTGCCAAGATATTTATCAACACCAATTGCGCGGGCAGGGTAAAGAGTTGCCATCCTCAGTGCTTCATCCAGTGCAATACCAACATGTTCAACGCTATTTTTAACGGCATCTATCATAGTGAGAGAGGAGCCACTTAGAACGCCGTTTTGGTCAACACATAATCCGTTGCGATAGTATATGACCTTACCCGCAAAGGTGAAATGTTCCATTTTACTGATGGCAGGATCAAGTCCTGCTGGGACCGTCGCATCCGTTACCAAAATTAATTTATCATTTTTCAAACGCTTAGTATTACGAATATTTGGCCATGAAACGTGCAAACCATCAGCGATGATTCCAGCATAGATTTCAGGTGTATCAAAGATAGCGCCAATCAAGCCGGGTTGGCGTCCCGAAATAGCAGGCATGGCATTATAAAGGTGGGTTGAGATAGTAATTCCGTTTTGGAATCCCTGTTGGGCCTCTTCATAACTGGCATTTGAATGGCCGGCAGAAACAACAATACCGGCTTCTACCAACTGCTGAATATATTTTTGCTCAACCATTTCCGGTGCGAGGGTCAACTTAGTGATGACATCAGCGTTATCGCACAGGAAATTTATCATTTCAGATGTAGGCTTACGGATAAGCTCTGGATTATGAGTGCCTTTCTTTGCTGGGTTGAGATAAGGTCCTTCCAGATGCAAACCTAAGGCCTGATGCTGATTATGTTTAAGATAAGTGCGCATTACCTCAACAGAGGCCATCATCAATTCGTCTGTGCTGGTAATCAGAGTTGGCAAATAGCTGGTGCAGCCAGAGCGTTCATTGGTTCTTTGCATGATATTCAGTGTTTTTTCTGAGATGTTTTCCAACTGATCATTGAACTGAACACCACCACAGCCATTAACTTGCAAATCAATAAAGCCGGGGCAAAGTATTGCACCATTCATATCGCGTGTGACAATATCTTTTGGCAAATTTTGTATTGAGCAAACACTGTTGATTAAGCCGTCTGCAATTATAACGGCATGCTCATCTAGTCTGTTGTGACCGGTATATATAATGCAGTTGGTTAAAGCATACATCTTAGCCTCCTATGGGATCGGGAGATGATGATTGAAGATAATGACGGTAATCAGCCTGAGAGAGGCATCAGGCTGCGTAGATTCTTATTTTTTGCTGGCGAATTCGTTGATAATATCTGCTTCCAGTTGATGGAAGTATTTGACTGTTTTTACCTTCAATTCCATTGTTGCCGGTTCGTCACAGACAATGATGGATTTAGGATGCATTTGCAGACAGCTTATTGTCCACATATGGTTAACATTGCCTTCAATTGCCGCCTGAATGGCTTGGGCCTTATTTAGACCCGTTGCAAGGATCATAATTTCTTCTGCATCCATTAACGTGCCTATACCTACGGTCAGGGCGTATTTAGGCACCTGATTAATATCATTATCGAAGAAGCGGGAGTTAGCCGTGCGGGTTTCTACGGTAAGTGTTTTAATGCGTGTACGGGAAGTCAGGGATGATGCGGGTTCATTGAAAGCAATATGACCGTCATTACCGACTCCCCCCATAAATAGATGAATCTGACCGTAAGATTTAATTTTGTCTTCATAACGTTGACATTCTGTTTCGACATCAGAAGCATTACCATTGAGCAGGTTGATATTTTCCTTTGAAATATCAATATGATCAAGGAAATTTTGGTGCATAAAATGGTGATAGCTTTGTGGATGATTTTCGGCGATACCGACATATTCATCCATATTGAATGTCACGACATGTCTAAAGCTGACTTTCCCTGCTTTATGTAGAGCAATTAATTCGTTATAAGTTGCCAGTGGTGTACTGCCAGTTGGCAACCCCAAAATAAAAGGGTGCTCGGCGGTGGGGTTAAATGCATTGATTTTGCTAACGATATAGTGTGCGGACCATTTACCAACGTCACTTGCATTCGCTAGGGGGATCAGCCTCATAATTGCCTCTTAAAACAAGAAATTATAGCAGTTGGATAAATTAGTTGATTAACTAATCTTTTTATCGCGTGAATATTAAATCATTTTTATAAGCAGAGATATGCTGTACTTCAAAGATATTTTTCATCTTAAAATAAGATGCAAAAAATAGCCAGAAAATTAATAGAAGAAATGATAGATTTTACTGTTTTTGTCACTTATTAAGTCATCTTATTTTTGCAAGAAAAATAAAAGGGAACGAGAGATGAGTTCCCTTTTAAGTTCGAGGTGTCTTTAACTACGATCTTTTATTTGGCGACCTTTTGTCTGGTCTATCTGAGGGTAGTTGAGTACGTATCTGCCCGGCAATACTTTCTGCCTGGGGTCCCAATACCACTTGAACACTCTGTTTACCTATTTTCAGGACGCCTTTTGCACCTAATTGTTTTAACCGGTGTTCATCCAATTGTGTGTTGTCTTCAACGGTCAAGCGAAGACGGGTAATACAGGCATCTACGGTATGAATATTTTGTGCACCACCAAGAGCGGTAATGTAATGTTGAATTGTTTCGTTGTCTTGGGAGGCGGAAGTCGCTTGAGTTGTTTCTCCAATTTCGCGGCCTGGCGTACGTAAGTTGAAAATACGAATCATGAGGGTGAAGCAAACAAAATACAGCATAAAGAACAAGGCGATTAATGGGATTAACAACCACGGCTTGGTTGCCAGACCCCAGCTCAATACAAGGTCAATTAATCCGGCAGAGAATCCAAAGCCATGCAGAATACCCAATGAATTGACGATAACCATGCTAACACCAGCCAATATTGCATGCAGAACATATAAAGCTGGAGCCAAGAATAGGAATGAGAATTCTATTGGTTCAGTGATACCGGTTAAGAATGTTGTCAAAGCGACGGATAATAGCATCCCGCCAATCTGAGGACGACGTTCCTTTGGTGCTGCAAGATACATTGCCAGCGCAGCACCGGGCAAACCGCCCATAAAGATGGGATAAGCCCAGGCCATATAGATTCCGGCATGTGGATCACCGGCGAAGAAACGGTTCAAGTCGCCGCGGCTCATATCGGTGGCTATTTGGGTAATAGTAGAGCCATCAATACCTGGAACCGCTGCGCCGATGGTCAGAGAACGGACAACATCTGGAGCCAGGCAGATATTATGTACAGAACTGGCTAATTCATAAGTAATTTTCAGACAGTCACCCAGACTAAACCAGAAAACAGAATGCAGGATATAGTGCAAACCAAATGGAATGAGAGAGCGGTTAAGCACACCATAAGTAAACCATCCGGCCATGCCGCTCTTTGATACTAAAAGGCTGAAAGTATCAATACCGTGCTGGACATATGGCCATACATAGCCACATATCCATGCAATGAACAGACAAATAATGCCGGTTATGATAGGGACTAACCGCTTACCGGCGAAGAAAGCAAGAAACTCTGGCAGACGTGTATTTGAAAAACGGTTATAACAATGACCGGCAACAATACCTGCGATAATACCTGCGAAAAAAGACATATTGATAGTCGAGTCTATGACTGACGTGGCTTTAGTGAGTACTAAAAAACCGACGACACCGGCCAGCGCGGCAGCGCCAGCATTATCTTTTGCTAAGCCTATCGCGATACCTAATGCAAATAGCAGAGGGAGGTTTTCAAAAATACCACCGCCAGCGCTGGCGATGAAAGGAATATTAAATACGTCGGGTTGGCCGAAACGTAGCAAAAGCGCGGCTACGGGAAGCGTGGCAATGGGAAGCATTAATGCTTTTCCCAATCGCTGCAAATAATTGAATATACCCATAATGCTTACCTTAGTTGTAGGAAATTTTATTGAAAAAATAGCTCGCTATTAACAACAGCAATACAACTTATTTTTAGTCGAAAAATAATAAAAAGCTACACATAAGTGAGTAATTGTGATCACTGTAGCGATATTGTTTAAAATTGCATAAATTGAGTCATCTGTAGTAAACGGGTTCAAATTTTTAACTGAATTAACTTAATGATTTAATTGCGGGAAGATGTTGTCAGGAGTTTTGTAAATGGGCACCTGTATGTGCCCATTGATTTGGTAAATAGTTGAAGCGTTATGAGAGACACTCAGAAACGGGGTTTTTGTTTGCCATATAACTTATTGAAACTTCTTCCCAGGCTTTGCCCATACTATCTTCAAAACATGCTTTTGAAATTAAAGAGCTTATATATTGTAACTGCTGATTAGAGGTAAATAGATCTTTTTCGTATATTGATATTATCTTTTCATTAAGAGAATCGATATTATATGTAAATTTGTATTCTGAAGGAAAATAAGAAGCTGCTTCAATTAAGTTTAAGTTGGGTACGATTGTGCATACGCCATTTAATGCAGCTTCTAATGGTGTAATGCCAAGGGTTTCATAGCGTGATGTGCATACAAAAATAGATTTATTTTTTATTTTATTAAAAATACTGAATAGTTCTGTTTGGGATAATTTATGTGATATAAAAAATTGTTCCTGATATCTGGGGGGACCCTCGATATCAATTTATTCCTTCTGATATTTTTGCTCTCTTCATCACCTGCAATGAAAATTTTAACGGGAATACCTTTGTTTAGTAAAATAATTGCTGAATTGATTAATAGATCTATATTTTTAAAATAATCTAATCTGGCGACCGCAGTAAACAACAATAATTCATTTTTATTGGTTTTGATAAAATCATTAATATATTTATTTTCTATTTTTAATTCAGTGATTTCTTCTATGGAAATAGGTGGAATAATATTTTTAATATTGTCTGGGTTTATTCCTTTTTTGAGTAAGAAATTTCCTTGTAATTTTGAATGTTGGAAAATAAAATATTTTTTATTAATTAATGTTTCAATGCCTTTCATTTGTTGAATATTAAGGTGTTGGGCTTTAGCTTTATTTTCAAAAGCATCATATGTCTCTTCCAGAGAATAGTGTTGTTGAAAGTCTTCTACAAAAGGGCCATGATGTGTTATACAACAAGGTATATGGGGAGGATGATAAGATAATAATGTATCTGTTTGATAATAAACTATTGCAGGGATTATTTGATCATTTTTAATTGATAATATTGAAATACATTTTTCTAGCATGTTTTTTACATCTTTGCTTTTCATAGAGAAATTAAAAAAGATATTTATACATTTTATACCTTCAATTATATCTTCAGTTATTTTAGGTAAAATTAATGATTCATCTCTTTTGTAGAATATATACCCGTTATCTTTCAAGTTGCCTCTTTGTTGGCTGCACTCGCTCACCCCAGTCACATAGTTATCTATGCTCCCGGGGATTCACTCCCTTGCCGTCGCGATGCATCTTGAAATCCATAGGGTATAAAGCCAGAAAGTAAGTCCCTTTTTATAAAATAATCAGCAACTTTTAGTGTGAATGATGTCGCTCCAACTTTAAAACCAGAACGATAATCATTTGATATGTAGTTGCCATTAATGACTATTACTGCTGGGGTTATTTTGTTGCCTGATGTTATATTCGTCATTTTTATTTCCCTTGGGATATTTTATTAAGTGCGTGAAATTATTTGGTGTTATTTTTACATGTTAATTTTTTAATTTAATATTTAGAATGATTAGAATGATTAGAATGATTAGAATGATTAGAATTGATTAAGTGTATCGTATTGTACCCGGATAATTTTATTACTAAGATGCTTAATAATATTATTACCTTAATAATAAATTGCAAAGTATTTTATTGTTTATTTACGGTGGTTTAAACATTAAAATGCGTGTATGTGACGTAACCCTTTATTATGCTTTAGTTTATTTTATTGGTCTGATTGTAAATTTATGTTTAAATAAATACCCACTAGAATAGCAGTGTGATTTAGATAAAGTCCGGTAGTGAAATGCCTGAATTATCGAATTGATTTTGAAATTAACTCATTGTTATTTTGTATTTTTTTGTAAAATTTAAATTTAGAGCGTCATTAATAGTCTTTCGATAATAAATTTGATATATATAATTATTTTTTTATATTTACAGAGTAAAAGCATCAATCAATAGATAATTTAGAAATTTAAATTATAGACTTATTTTGATTTTATCAAACAGTTATTAGTAATAGGTATAGTGCCAATTATTTATTCTTTAAAATTGGATGGTTATTATTCAGTAATATTTGTTATGGTTGAATGAAATATTGATTGGTGATAGTTTCATTGATTATTTCATAATAAAGTTTGCTGTATTGTCGATATGCGTCACTGTTGAGTGTTTTTTCGATAGAAGAGTGATTTTTTGTAATTCATTGTTATATACCCTATAGATTTCAAGATGCATCGCGACGGCAAGGGAGCGAGTCCCCGGGAGCATAGATAACTATGTGACCGGGGTGAGTGAGCGCAGCCAACAAAGAGGCAACTTGAAAGATGACGGATATATATAATATTGTTGAAACATAGACCCATTAGCTGGTTGCTAGGTATCAGTCTTATTTTCTAGTAAAAAATTATTAAAACAGTCCCTTTTAAAAACTCGTCATCGTTTTTTCGCTCCAACTTTGCACTGAATCGCCATTTTACATGAACAAACGGTTGTTTCTCGGCACTGCTTGTTGGATTATAGGCGGTTACGTGACGCGTTTTTGGCATTATTGAGGTATAAAACAATGAGTGAGGCAGACGCCCGCCCGACAAACTTTATTCGTCAGATAATTGACGAAGATTTGGCAACTGGTAAACATACATCGGTACATACTCGTTTCCCGCCTGAACCCAATGGTTATCTGCATATTGGTCATGCAAAATCTATCTGTTTGAACTTCGGTGTTGCAAAGGACTATCAGGGGCAGTGTAATCTGCGTTTTGATGATACCAACCCAGTTAAGGAAGATGTTGAATACGTCGATTCTATTAAAAATGATGTTCAGTGGTTAGGTTTTGAGTGGAGCGGCGATATTCGCTACTCTTCTAATTATTTCGATACGCTGTATCAGTATGCTATTGAATTGATCAACAAAGGTCTGGCTTATGTTGATGAATTGAGTCCGGAAGAGATCCGTGAATATCGTGGCACGTTAAAAGAACCGGGTAAAAATAGCCCATATCGTGACCGCAATATTGAAGAAAACTTGGTGTTGTTCGAAAAAATGCGTGCCGGTGAATTTGACGAAGGTAAAGCTTGTCTGCGTGCTAAAATTGATATGGCATCCCCTTTTATTGTGATGCGTGATCCGGTTTTGTACCGGATTAAATTTGCAGAACATCATCAGTGTGGTAACAAATGGTGCATCTACCCAATGTACGATTTTACTCACTGTATTTCTGATGCGCTTGAAGGTATTACACATTCGCTGTGCACGCTGGAGTTCCAGGATAACCGCCGCCTGTACGACTGGGTACTGGAAAACATCACCATTGACTGTCGTCCACGCCAATATGAATTCTCGCGCTTGAACCTTGAATATACGGTTATGTCTAAGCGTAAGCTGAATCTGCTGGTGGCAGATAAGATTGTTGAAGGTTGGGATGACCCACGCATGCCAACGATCTCAGGCTTGCGTCGTCGTGGTTATACTGCCGCGTCTATTCGTGAATTCTGTCGTCGTATTGGTGTCACCAAGCAGGTTAATAATGTGGAAATGGCAGCATTGGAATCTTGTATCCGTGATGATCTGAATGAAAATGCCCCTCGCGCAATGGCTGTTCTTGATCCGGTTAGATTAGTGATCGAAAACATGCCAGAAGGGGAGCAGATTTTGAGTATGCCTAATCATCCGAACAAACCGGAGATGGGTAGCCGTGAAGTGCCATTTAGTCGTGAGATCTATATTGACCGGGCAGATTTTCGTGAAGAAGCGAACCGTCAATATAAGCGTTTGGTATTGGGTAAAGAAGTTCGTCTGCGTAACGCTTATATCATTAAAGCGGAGCGCGTTGAGAAAGATGCTGACGATAATATCACGACAATCTATTGCAGCTACGATGAGCAAACGTTGAATAAAGATCCAGCGGATGGCCGGAAAGTGAAAGGTGTTATTCATTGGGTCAGTGCGGTTCATGTGGTTTCTGCTGAATTCCGTCTGTATGATCGTCTGTTCAGCGTGCCGAATCCAGGTGTAGAGGATGATTTTCTGGCGACAATTAACCCAGAGTCATTGGTGATCCGTCAGGGCTTTGTTGAGCCAAGTTTAGCTGATGCTAATTCAGAGCAAACTTATCAGTTTGAGCGTGAAGGTTATTTCCGTGCTGATAGTTGTCATTCCAGTGCAGAAAAGTTGGTATTTAACCGTACCGTTGGCCTGCGTGATACCTGGGAAAAAATTTCTCAGGATTAATTGAAATAATAAACTGTACCTCACAAGTTGGACACTTAATCCAGCATTGAGGTGCAGTTTTTTTATGGCTGAATTTGTCATTCCTGGAGAAGATTGAGTCATAGATAAACGAGATGTCAGAATTACAGAATAAAGTCAAAGAGATTAATTACGTCATTTATGGGCATTTTCATGTTTAAGTACTTATGTAATCAATTTATTGATAAATATTTTATTTTTCTTTTGGGAATAAATTATCTGCCATGAAATCGACAAAAGCTCTGACTTTAGGTAGTACCCAACGGTTAGATGGCCAGAGAACACGGAAGGTGCTTGAAGTACCCGCCCACTTATCCAAGATTGTTAACAATGTACCGCTAGCTAATGCTTGTTTAACGGTAAAATCAGGCAAACAGGCTATGCCGTGGCCTTGAATCGCCATGTGTAGCAGTGTTTCGACATGATTGCTGGTTATCTTTGCCTGAAGATGTATGTCTATTTCGGATCTTCCTGAGCACAGCGGCCATTTCTCTAAAAGGCCGGTAGTGGGAAAACGATGTATCAAGCAGGCGTGGTGTAATAACTCTCCGGGGTGTGCTGGCTTGCCATGTTGTGCAAAGTAGCTTGGAGCACCAACATAGACGAAACGGCTAGACCCTATACGTTTATTCATCAGTCGTGAATCGTTGAGTTCCCCAGTGCGAACCACGGCATCGAAGCCTTCATCGATAACATCAACTAATCGATCACTAAAATCCAGCTCTAGTTCTATCTGTGGGTAACAAGTCGCAAAAGCAGATAATACGGGTAACATCAGGTTACTGAGCAATGGCAAACTCACTCGCAGGCGTCCTTGAGGGGCAGAGATGGAGCTTAATAGTTCATTTTCCGCAGTGGAAATCTCGTCCAGGATACGTTTGCAGCGCTCAAGGAACAGTGTGCCTTCAGTCGTCAAACTGACACTTCGGGTGCTGCGTTGGAGCAGACGTACACCTAATTTCTCTTCTAACCGGGATATGCTTTTGCTAACGGACGAAGGAGAGAGTCCGAGTTGTCTGGCTGCGGTTGCAAAGCTACGAGCTTTGGCGACATGAATGAAGATTATGAATCCACTCAGATTATTCACTTGGGCCTCCTGGGCTTTTTTAAGTTGCTATTGGTGACAAGAAAGTCACTTCAGAAGTGATTGTAGGTCTATTTATCCACTATTAGCGAATCTGTAGTATGAAATAAAATTTATCTTGCTTTAGCTGCTATATAGCGGGAAACCACACAGATTCAAGGCTGAAAATTGAAATGGTCATGAGAACCAAAATAGATACGGGATCGAGTGTAAATAAAATTTCACTTGTCCTGACTACTTGTCTTGTTGCTGCGTTTATCCCTTTGAATACAGTACATAATGTCAGCACAGTAGAATTGAGTTGGGTCACTAACTTATCTACGGCTTTACAGCAATTTCTGTTAAGAGATTGATAGGATTGCATAAACATAGAACTAATATTTTTGGCTTGAGAAGAGCTTGTATATCATCTATTTCATCGGTTGAATGTTACTAAAAGGGTTTATTATGGAACTCACTATCAATACTCAAAATGAGCTTAAAAAAGAAGAAACCGGTTACTTTTTATCTCCACTATGGGAAGACGTTTTCTCTAAGGTGTTATTGGAGGAGCTCAATTCGAATGTATTTTTGGTCGCTTGCCGCTCTGGTCAGGTGGAGCAGAATTTATTAAGAAAGTTTATGATCCAGCACCATTACTATTCACAATATTTCACCCGTTATCTGTGTTCATTGATGGGAGGTTTAGCAGATCAAAAAGATTTTATGCTGCTTTCTCATAATCTGTTGGAAGAGCTAACAGGAACCGATGCAGCAAAGATATCTCATGCAGAGTTATATAAAAAAGCGATGGCGGCTATTAATGCTGTTCCTAAAAGTGACCCAATTCTTAACAGTACTCAACAACTGATTGATGCCATGTTTCGCCACTGCCGCAGTGATGATTCTCTGAGAGGGCTTGCGGCACTGTGTTTAGGTGCTGAAGCGATCGTACCTCTGGTTTATGGCCCAATTTTAGACGCTTTGCAATTAATAAAGGCGCCTAATGATGCATTACATTTCTTTAGAATCCATGTTGAAGAGGATGAAGATCATGCGATTGCGATGAGAAAAATTATTGATCGAATGATTGAAGAGAAACCTTACCGAAGGGGGGATGTTATTGCGGTTGGTGAAGAAATGGTGCGTTTTCGCATTGCAATGCTTAATGAGCTATATCAAAACAATATCAGGATAAATACAGATGTAACGATGCTTTTATCCGAGTGTGATTGAGATACTTTGAGTACATAATGGCATGTACAGTAAAAGTACTTGATATGGTTTCTGGTGATGAGATATCAGCATAAAGTGTTGATGGATATATTTTGGGTAAAATAAGTAATACAAACTATCGTAATCATATATTATGTAATAATTATTGGATTGAACTCGTATAATGTAAAAAATAAAAAACGAAATTAGTAATTATCGATTCTATTGAATGGATAATTAAATATAGATGTAAATATTGTTGGACAACAAATTATTCAGCTAATATTGGAAAAGGCCGAGAAGAAATACTATATTAGAGAATATGTCGTTGTTGTGAATAGCTTTGGTCAAATTTCCTCAAGGGCAATAGGTAAGGTTCTGAAACCTAAGTTAAGGGATATTTCTCCTAAAATTCTCGATAAATATGAAAGAAATAAAGAACTTCCAGATGGGATTTTAAAAATTGTTAATTATATATTCAGTAATTAGAGTTGATTATGGCGAAGGTAAAATATTGTGAATGGAGGTTTTTATGAAAATATTGTTATCGAAGCTGTAAAAAGATTGATTCTTGCTGAATCTCCCGATGTCTCTGAGTTTGAACGTATGGAGTGGTTCTTTAACATTTACAAAGATGTGTTCCCACCAACTCACTTTCAGTCCACCGGTATTTTTACTAAGAATTTAGATACCTCTTTTTTGTAATTAGGCTACGGCGTAAGAGTTATTATTGTATGACAGCATGATAGGGGTATTATCAGATTATTATATTAATTAAACGATAAAAAATACCTTGTTTAGTATAGTGTGATATAAGGTAAATGAATTCATTTCTGTTGGATATGGAGATTTATTTGAAATATTAAAAAATATTGAAATTTTTGATGTTGTTTTTTTGAGCTCTAATGTTTATTTATTCTTTAAAGTGACTTTTTTAAAAGGGAAACTTATCATGGGTTTGACGGTCCAAAATATATAACATATAAGCGCTTCCTTAAAGAAGTGAGAAAGTATCACAATTACTCAGGAAAAAGAGTTATGGAGCTTAACCGCCAGAGAAATGAAACGGTGTTTAGTGAATGACGTATAGAGCATGGCTATAACTATTTTGTTTTATACCCGTTATCTTTCAAGTTGCCTCTTTGTTGGCTGCACTCACTCACTCCGGTCACATAGTTATCTATGCTCCCGGGGATTCACTCCCTTGCCGTCGCGATGCATCTTGAAATCCATAGGGTATATATGAGGGGAGCGGAAAAGGAGATAATTCACAAATATATAAATTTTTTAATTGATATATTTTGTCTGAAATATTTATTGCTATTAATCATTATTAAGGAGAGTATATTTTGACTTCAGAAAATATTTCTGTATCACCCGTTGCTATTGTTGGTGGTGGACCTGTTGGCCTAATGTTAGCTTTATTCTTGGATTTATATGGTGTTCGTTCGGTTATTTTTAATTTGGAGGAAGAGACCCGGTGGCAGCCTAAAGGCAGTACCCATAGTGCCCGTATTATGGAGCATTTTCGTCGTGTAGGTATATCTCAGCCTATTCGGTCATTGGGCGTGCCAAAAGAGTTTCCTTTGGACGTATCATATTTTACCAAGTTTAATGGATGGGAGCTTGCACGGATTACGTTACCGTCGGAAATGGAGAAAATGTCTATGCGCGAAAATGCGGCTTCGACAGATCCCGTTCCAGAACCAATAATACGTGTGAATCAAATGTATGTTGAAAGGTTCCTGCTACAACATGCAAAGAGTCGTCCAAATATCACAATGAGATATGGCTGGCGCGTTAAAGATTTTGTCCAATATAAAGACGAAGTAAAACTTTATGCAGAACATGTTGAGGGAAAGTATGCTGATGAAGTCTGGCATGCAACATATATGGTTGGGTGTGATGGTGGGCAGAGCTTTGTACGATCTAAACTTGGTATAGTTTACGAAGGAACCGTTGAAGCTAAGGCAGGTTTTCTAACGGGTGGAATGGTTTCCAGTTATATCCGTGTTCCCGGAATTCACCAGGGATTATTACGAGGCAAAAAATCCTGGATGTACAATATTGTCTCACCTAGGGAAAATATGTTATTTATCTGCCTGGACGGTGAAGATGATTTTTTATTTGTGACCCAGAGTAAGGATGGGAAAGTTATTGATGATTTGGAAGTCGTTCGCATAGCGCAGGCAGGAATAGGTACAGATGTTGAGGTATTAGTCCTTGGCAATACGATATGGAAAGGCGGTGTTGCTCTCGTTGCTGATAAATATTCTGAGGGTAGGGTATATTTAGCAGGAGATTCTATTCACTTATTTGCTCCCACCGGTGGTTTTGGCATGCATACGGGGATCGACGATGCTAGCAATTTAGCTTGGAAAATTGTTGCGTCTATAAATGGTTGGGCAGGTGATGCGTTAATGGATTCTTATGAAAGCGAGCGTCGTCCAATTGCATGGAGAAATACTGCCGTTGCTCGTTCTTATACCCGGCAGACAGCATCACTATATGTGCCTGCAAATTTGGAAGATGCGGATTATGCGGGTGAGCTGGCGCGTGAAAAGATTAATACTGAGCTAAGTCATTTTCGCTGTCAATTTACTTCTATCGGAGTGGAACTTGGTGCCCGATATGATAGTTCTCCTCATATTATTAATAGCGATCCGGTACCGGATGATGATTGGCTTAATTATAAACCAAGTAGTGTACCCGGAGGGAGATTGCCGCACTTATGGCTCACACCTATTCCTGGCACTAGGGTATCTCTGTTCGATATTTTAGGCACCGGGTTTAGTTTGCTTCGGGTAGGATCTCATTTTCCAGATATATCTGAATTATTAGCTCAGGCATATCAACGTAAAATTCCGGTCAAGATTGTTGATCTTCCCGGTCATGATGCTTGGCAATTATATCAAACCAGGCTCCTTTTAGTGCGTCCTGACCAATATATTGCCTGGAGAGGTGATAGGGTTCCTGACAACATAGGTTCAATATTGGATAAAATTATCGGTAGGTAAGTAAAGGGATGATTTTCTGGGATGAAGATATTAACGCTAATGAAACAGGGATCACAATATGATGGTTAAGGCGGATGTTTTTATGGCAGGTAACAGCCCTTTTGGTAATATCTATACCCTATGGATTTCAAGAGGCAACTTGAAAGATAACGGGTATATAGGACTAATATAATGGTCATCACAAAGCATTGATGGTTGACTAATACATTTGTTGCGCATATAAAAAATCAGCGAACAATCGAAATATTATCGGGGTTTGGTGTTAGCACATTAAGAAAAGCGTGCTTGTGGAAAGGGTGGTTGGGTGTATAGAACGATAATATAGTTCAACCACCACTGTTATTACGCAGAATGATGCAGTTAATATTATAAAAAAAACTTATCGGTAATTTTGATGGCACTTCTTGTGCGTTTGTCAGAAATCACGGACATATGACATGGTATTGCTAGGATAATTAGAGAAGATAGGCAGAAATGATAACTAAGATAAAATATGTTGAGTATTATTTCAAGATAGTTAGAAAATACAAATTTTACAATAAACTACAATATTAGAGGTAATTATAGTGAAAAAAACGTTTTTCTCATCTGGAGACTTTGGTAAAGTTCCCGGAGAATTAATTGAAGATAAGCCTACTCAATTGATTCATGAAAATGTATTGAACTCTGAAGTGAGTCAAGATTTGAATTTCTCAAATGAAAGGCGCCATAAAGTGGCTATGGTTAATTTACCCAGTAAAGTTCTCAGTATGACTCTGGGAGGGTTACAACCTGGACAATCGACCCGTAAACACAGACATAGTTATGAAACCATAATATATATCGTTAATGGGGAGGGGTATTCACTCATTGGTGAACAACATATTTCATGGAAAGCCGGTGATGCGATATATGTTCCTGTATGGGCATGGCATCAACATGTTAATAGTGGTGCTATTGATGAAGTATTCTATATTGCATGTGAGAATGCGCCAATGTTGCAAAACTTAGGTCTTGCTGTTCGTGAAGAGCTTTGAATTTAAGTAAGTGTAGGTTTTATAGATTGTATTTAAAAACAGATAATGATTTCACCGGGATAAAATCGTATTAGTAATATCCCGGTATTTTCTATATATTAATTATATCTCAATCATCATATTTTTTTATTCAGTTAAACTCGTGTTATTTAACTGTTTTCTATAATAGAAAAACAAATCACAATTGGTAGTTTATTTTTTTAAATATTATCATTGGTAAATAGTTTTACATCTATTTTAGTTGGAAAGTATTTGTATTAATCAATCTATTTTTCAGTATGTTTTTTATATTGTTACTCTTTCGTTTTTGTATTATTTTATATTTTTATATCAATGAGGTATATAACTTTTATCTCGTTCCTTTTTAATGTGTTCTCTGTCATGTTTTACAAAAAATCCTTTTTTCACTATTGATAATTTGTGGTGCGAAAAATAATCTTCATAGATGTTGATTAGATGATTTTAATTTTATTTCTTAATGTAATGTTTTTTATTTTATAAATCGATTTACATTTTTGGCAGTAATTTTATGGTTACATATGGCGTAAAGATTGGTATTTTTTTCCAAAACGAGAAAGCGATTAAATTCAACGTCATCATGCCGTTTATTGTCTTCTCATGGCTCGTTGCTGCTGTTCTTAGTGCTTCTGAGCAGCGGCTTACCTTACATAACGTTTGTGTTTGAAAGAGGTAATAATGAAGAAATTTAAATTGCATACATTAGCAGCACTGACTGCAACAGTTGGACTTATGGGTTCTGTGTATGCTTCCCAAACAGCGCAGCAAGTGGTTGATGCACTGAGTCAATTAAAAGTTAATTATAAGGTCGTTGATAATCAGGCGGGAGATCACGGCGTTAACTGTGCAATGCTGGGGGCTGACTGGGCTAAATGTAATCGAGTGGATATTACTTTAACCAATGGTAATCAGGCGATTGACTCTGTTGACTGGGCGATTTATTTCCACAGTATTCGCCAAGTCCTGAGCGTAGATAATGAACAGTTCAAAGTCACGCGTATCACGGGCGATTTACATAGACTGGAACCGACCGAAAAATTCACCGGTATTAAAGCTAATGAGCAGGTAAAACTGCCGTTTATTGGAGAATACTGGCAGATTTACAGCACTGATTTTCTACCTCGCTGGTATGCAACGTCGGGTGATGCGAAACCTAAAGTGCTTGTTAGTACAGATACAGAAGATCTAAGTCAATTCTTATCTGCTTTCACCGGTGATCAATGGAAACGCACACAGACAGATAATAATATTTTGATGACACCTGAAAATCGTTATATGAAGAATTTGCAGGTCAAAAAGGTTGGATCAAAAAAGTTGCGTGGGCAAATTATCCCGACACCAAAAGAGGTTCAGATTTTTACCGGGGATGCTGATTTATCTGGTGGGGTGAGACTGGAATTAGGTGGTTTAAATGACGAGGCAGTTATTCTTGTCAGAAAACGTTTTACTGATCAAGGCATTAAATTAGAGAATAGTGGCTATCTCGTTGCGACCCAGATTGTCTCTTCAGATTTTACTGGTGATTTGCAGGTTAAAGGGGCTTACCGTCTAAATGTTACCCAACATGGGGCACAAATTGTTGCTTTTGACCAATCAGGAGTGTTTTACGGTCTTCAATCTCTGTTGTCATTAATTCCTGTTGATGGCGATAGGAAGATTGCTACTTTGACGGCAAAAGATGCGCCCCGCTTTGAGTATCGCGGGGTTCTCCTTGATGTAGGGCGTAATTTCCACAGTAAACAGGCTGTTCTGCGTTTGCTTGACCAAATGGCAAGTTACAAGCTGAATAAATTCCATATTCATCTGTCTGATGATGAAGGTTGGCGTTTGGAAATTCCTGGATTACCTGAGTTGACGGAAGTTGGCAGCCAGCGGTGTCATGATTTAAGTGAAACTAAATGTTTGTTACCACAACTGGGTTCAGGCCCCGATAACAACAACATGGGTAGCGGATATTTCAGCCGTCAAGATTACATTGATATTTTGAAATATGCCAAAGCCCGTTATATCGACGTTATTCCTGAAATTGATATGCCAGCCCATGCTCGGGCCGCCGTTGTTTCTATGGAAGCCCGCTATAAGAAATTAATCGCTCAGGGGAATGTGAAAGGGGCGAATGAATATCGTTTGCTCGATCCAACGGATACCACCAGAGCAACATCGGTTCAGCTCTATGATCGTCGCAGTTATTTGAACCCATGTATGGATTCTTCAAAACGGTTTGTTGAGAAAGTCATTGGTGAAATTGCCGCTATGCATAAAGCAGCGGGCTCACCATTGGAGACTTGGCATTTCGGGGGAGATGAAGCGAAGAATATCCGTTTGGGAGACGGATTCCAGGATAAAAATGGTCCTATCGTACCGGGTAAGGGCATTATTGATAAAAATGCGGAAGATAAACCGTGGGCTAAGTCTCAGATTTGTCAGAAGTTGATAGAACAGGGTGTTGTGAAAGACATTGATTATCTTGCCAGCGACTTCGCAATTGAAGTGAGCAAAATTGTGAATGCTAATGGCATTGAAAGGATGCAGGCGTGGCAGGATGGTTTTAAACATGTTGGCAGCGCTAAAGATTTTGCCACCAAACGCGTAGGGGTGAATTTCTGGGACGCTCTCTACGATGGCGGCTTTGATTCAGTCAATGATTGGGCGAATAAGGGCTATGAAGTGGTGATATCTAGCCCAGATTATATTTATCTGGATATGCCATATGAAGTTCATCCACAGGAGCGTGGCTATTATTGGGCGGCTCGTTTTAACGATGAAGCTAAGATCTTTAGTTTTGCACCCAATAACATACCTCAAAATGCTGAAACTTCCATTGACCGTGATGGTAATGCATTCCGTGCGAAAAGTGATAAACCGTGGCCGGGCGCTTATGGGCTTTCAGGTCAAGGATGGAGTGAAACGGTTCGGACTGATGAACAGATGGAATATATGATTTATCCGCGCTTGTTACCGCTGGCAGAACGGGCATGGCACCGGGCCGGTTGGGAGCTGGATTATGTTCCGGGCCAGGTATATAAGCGTGGAGAAACGTATAAAGTCGATATAGATGCGCTTAATCGCGACTGGACTCGATTCGCTAACCTGATAGGGCAACGTGAACTTAGTAAACTGGATAAAGCAGGTATTGCTTATCGTCTGCCGGTTCCGGGGGCTAAGGTAAAACGGGGTATCTTGCGGGCTAATGTTGCTCTGCCTGGATTGGTAATCCAGTATTCGACTGATGGCGGTCGTAACTGGGAAGTTTATAACAACCATAAACGCCCAAGAGTGAGGGGTGATGTGTTGATCCGTTCTGTCAGCCCGGATGGTAAACGTTATAGTCGAATTGATAACGTAAAGGCATGATAATGTTGTAGTAAGAGGGGAACCCTGATGGGTTCCCCTCTCTAGGTAGATAAAAAATTAGCGGTTCAGGCGTGAATTATTTCTCATCATGTGCACTACTATCTTCGCGGCAATTACCGGCAGAGCAGTGACCATATAAATAAAGACTGTGGTTTGAAAGCTTAATCCCATAACGCTCAGCAATGTTCTTCTGGCGTCTTTCGATATATTTGTCACTGAATTCAATGACTTTACCACAGTCCAGGCAGATTAAATGGTCGTGGTGTTGTTGTTGAGTGAGTTCAAAAACCGATTTGCCACCCTCAAAGTTATGACGGGTGACAATACCGGCATCATCAAACTGATTCAACACGCGGTAGACAGTAGCAAGTCCAATCTCTTCACCGTTATCAATCAGTTTTTTGTAGAGATCTTCCGCACTGACATGGTGGTATTCAGGCTCCTGTAACACTTCCAATATTTTCAGACGAGGAAGTGTAACTTTAAGTCCAGCATCTTTTAATGCCTTATTGTTGTCGGTCATGCGGATTCAGTCCTGTTACTCAGTAAAGTGAACTTAGTGATACTTCAAAAAGTACCAGTTAGTTATCAGATTATGATTATAGGCATGGCTAATGAAAATGAAAACCACGTTAACCTTAACTTTCATTATACATTTTGCCAGAATAATCGTTTATAAAACGCAGGAATAACCTTACTATTTATCATACTTAGGCTGTTTTTTGCCATTCTTCGTAGTGAAAAGCGGATTTAAGCAGCGTTCTGACAAAAGTAATAGCCTTTGAATGCGATCCCACAGGTGCGAGTGAAGCGAGTCACTTCTCACCTACCGTGGGTTCACTATTGATAAGAAATGGCCTGCACCAATTACGCTTACTGGGATAGGCCGCTATCCTGCAAGAATTTCTGACAAACTCAGCTCTTCGTAGATCTGTTTAGTCCAGGCATTAACACGCTCTTCTGTTAATTCTGGTTGGCGGTCTTCATCAATAGCAAGCCCAATAAAATGGCTATCATCAGCCAGACCTTTTGATTCTTCGAAGTGATAGCCCTCGGTTGACCAATGACCAACAATAATGGCGCCGCGGGGTTCAATAATGTCACGGATAGTTCCCATAGCATCGCAGAAATATTCCGCGTAATCTTCTTGATCACCACAACCAAAAAGGGCGACCAACTTCCCTTCAAAATCGATCTCTTCCAGAGTAGGAAAGAAATCATCCCAGTCACACTGTGCTTCACCGTAGTACCAGGTAGGGATGCCGAGCAGCAGAATATCGAACTGTTCGATATCTTCTTTGCTGCTCTTGGCAATATCATGAACTTCTGCAATGTCGGAACCCAGAATTTTTTGGATCTTTTTGGCAATATTTTCTGTGTTGCCGGTATCGCTGCCAAAAAATATACCTATAATTGCCATAGGATAATATAACCTCTTGTTTTATTTGTGTATTTCTGTATGAGATATACGTATAAAATGTTAAAAATCAGTAGAAAAGGCTCTGATTGTATTAATAAAAAAACAAAATCCTATTCTGACTAAACAGTCAGGACAATTCTGTCAAATTTGTGTGATTTCGTGCCTTCAATGCTATCAAGTCGTGATGTTACTTTCTGCTAACTGGGCCAGCAAAATTTGCTCGATGAGTTCACTGCGGCTGATGTTGCGTTGCTGTGCAAGAAAGTTAAGCGCATCTACTGCATCAGCATTTATTTTCAGCTCCACACGACGCAGACCGCGCACCTTATCACGGCGAAGTTGGTTACGCTTGTTGACTCTGAGTTGTTCATCCCTGGAAAGTGGGTTGGTTTTTGGGCGCCCCGGTCTGCGTTCATTTGCGAACAAATCCAGAGTGGTGCGATCCATTTGTTCTTTTGCCATAAATTCAATTAGTAAAGGGCGTATACCATAAAATATAGCACGCCATGATACCCCAGCTTCTAGTGTATCGCTACTGCCTGACAAAGATAAAAGCGGCGTCATTGCTTATCTGTAAAGGATTGTGGTTGAGTTTCCGTTTTAGCGGTGTTGGTATTTTCTACGGTACTCTATTGGTGTTAACCCATTAAGTTTCTTGAATAACTCTCTGAAATAGCGAGTATCTTCATAGCCAACTTCATGGCTGATTTCTTCTATGGTCTTATTCGATTTTTCTAACCGGCATTTCGCCAGAGATAGTCGAATCTGTTGGATATATTGAATAGGTGTCTGGCCGGTTGCAGTCTTAAAGCGCCGCTTCATCTGTCTTTCACACAGATGAATTTTATCGGCCAAATTGCCAACTGATAATCTGTCTGATGGGGCAGAATGCATCCAGTCTTGTAGTTTGTGGATTAATGTATCTGAATGTTGGCGATAGGGTACAAAACTTGCGAGAGTATGAGAGGGGAGACCTTCCATATTACCAAATATGAGCTGACTACAGGTTTCCCTAGTATTTTGACCATATATCTGTTCAATAATATGCATCATGACATCGTTGTATTCATAGGTGCCAGAAGTACAAAAAATATTGTTATCGCTGGTGACTTTTATTTCTGAATGTAATTGTACTTGCGGAAACATGTCCTTGAATAATTTGGTAAATAGCCAGTGTGTGGTGGCTTTGCGGTTATTGAGTAAATTAGCTTTAGCCAATACAAAAGAACCTGTACAAACGGAGACGATAGGAACATTTTTTTCTTCCATCATTTGGAGCCAATCTAAGGTTTCTTGAGTACAAAAATCGAAATCGTAATAAGGGGCCCCAATTGAACCCACCAGGACAATATCTGTTTGTTTTATTTCTCCTATGAGTTTATTGGGTTTTAGCCGAATACCCCCCATCCCGACAGCATCCTGATTATCCTGTGTGACAATATTGATTTCTGGCTCCGGCGCTCCGGCTAAACGAGCAGCAGTGGTTAAAATTTCTATTGGGCCAGTAATAGAAGTCAGAGATCCTCCTGAAAATACTAACACGCTTAAAGAAACTGGATTCCTGTCCATAAGAATTCTCCAACTTAAAAATTAAGATGTATCAAGATATTTCATTGTCTAACATCTTAATAACTTATTGTAACAATTTAAATAAGTTAATTACATTGAATTATTTTTTTTGAACAAACAAGTAAAATAAAAAATAATTTCAGCCAAAACTTATTCCGTCTTTGTTAAGAGTTGGCTGAATTGTCATTTAATTTTCGCCAACTTGTTGATGCCACAGATGCGCGTATAAGCCATCTTGCTGGAGCAATTGGTCATGCGAGTCAAATTCGATAATTTGCCCCTGATCTAACACACAGATTTTATCCGCGTGGCGAATTGTATTGAGCCTATGAGCAATACTGATCACTGTTCTGTTACGGCATATTTCGTCCATATTTGCCATGATTGCCGCTTCGGATTCATAGTCCAATGCTGAGGTGGCTTCATCAAGGATCAGAATAGTTGGGTTGACCAGGAGCGCTCTTGCTAATGCGATTCTCTGTCTTTGACCACCTGAAAGATTTACTCCTTTTTCCCCAACTGGATGCGCAAAACCGTGGGGAAAGGATTGAATAAATTCAATGGCCCCGGCTAACTCAGCGGCACGATAGACTTCTGCATCTGTTGCGTTGGGCTTACACAGCCGAATGTTATCGGTGATACTGCCAGAAAACAGGATACTTTCCTGGAGCACAACACTCATATTACGGCGTAAAGAGACGGGATCAGCAATAGCCAAATCCATGCCATCAATCAAAACTTGTCCATGTTGAGGTACGTACAACCTTTGTAGCAAACGGGTGAGAGTACTTTTACCTGAACCGGACGGTCCAGTTATACCAATAAATTGACCCGATTTTATCAATAACGACAGGTTCGCCAGAACTTCTGGTGTGTCGTCATGGTAGCGGAAGCGAATATTTTTGAATTCAATTTGGCCTTCCAGCTCAGGTACAGAAGCCAATCCCTGTTTACTGTTTTCCATTGGCTCATCAAGAATATCCCCCACACGTTTCAAGGCGATTAACGTATGCTGAAAATCTTGCCAAACCTGTGCGAGCCGGAGGATCGGTTGCGTGACGTGTCCGGCCAGCATATTGAAGGCAATAAGTTGCCCCGGAGTCAGTTCACCGCGTAAGACTTCTGTCACCCCCCACCATAGGAGGATCGCGGCGGTAAATTTCTGGACAAAATCGATTCCCTGTCCTGCGATTAAACCGCTTTTCTGTGCCGCGAAGCTTTTAGTCAACTGCTGGCTGAGAATACGTTGCCACTGATGCAAGAAACGGTTTTCAGTCGCGGTGGTTTTGATGGTTTCAATCCCAGTGACGGCTTCAGTCAGAAAGCTTGTTGCATTTGCATCGGTTTCATATTCTGCTTCTACTTTGCGGCGAATAACCGGCCCGGCGACTACCCAGAATACGAAGTAAACAAAAAGTGAGCCAATAACAATCCAGGTTAGTATCCAGGCGTAATAAAACATGATGCCAATAAACATGATGACGAAAATTAAATCCAGCAACAGCATCAGGGTAGAACCTGTCAGAAACTGGCGGATTTGAGACATCTCTCTGACTCTGGCAATGATCTGCCCTGTTTGCCGTTGCTTAAAATATTGCAGCGGCAATCCTGCCAGATGACGATACAGTCGCCCGGAGAGCTCAGAATTTATCTGGCTTGCCATGTGCCCAAACACGGTGTTGCGCATAAAGCTATACAAGGGTTCGGCAAGGGCGATAGCGAGCATAGCCATACCTAATACATGCAGGCTAGATAAACTTCGTCCTACTAATACCTTATCGATGATGTTTTCAAACAAGATCGGACTGACCAGTGCAAATAACTGGAGAACTATGGCAAACAAAAACAGATCTCTTATCTGACTTTTCTGCCGGAAAATGGAGGGATAAAACCAGTTCAGGCCGAATTTGACATGTTTTTTAGTTAATTCCTGATCGGCGATTAGCAGGATCTTATAGGTATTTTCTTTATTATCAGCAAATAAAGAGAGTGACCTCGTTTGTTCAGTAGCCGGATCGAGAACAATAATATGGGTGTTACTGACTTCAATCAGTACCCACCATTGCTGTTCCAGTTCAATCAAGGCCGGTAAGGGTAATGTTGGCCCAGTATTGACAGTTAATTGCTCAATTTTACTGTGTAGCCCAATAGTGTTGGCGGCTTCACGTAGCTGTAAATCACTCAGATATAAGGAGTCAAAACCCAGGCTGTGCTGAAGTTGATCAACAGTAGCTGACTTATGAAATTGTTTCCCCACATAGACGATACAATTTAGCGCCTGATTATGAGTGTAGTTACTGGAATCAGTGGCAGAAGAAGGTAATAGGTTCACGATTATTTCTCCCTTAATGCTTCAGATTGATACTCTCTGATGGGGCTCAGGAGATAATCGATAACGCGGCGTTGGTCGGTTTTGATTTCAGCGACGATTGACATACCTGGGGTAATTTCAACCTGGGTATCGTCTATGGCAATGCTATTACTTTTAAGGCTCACTTGAGCGGGAAAGACCAATCCTAACCGTTCATCGGTGGTTGAATCTCTGGATATACTCAGCAGTTCGCCGTCAATCGTGCCATAACGTGTATAAGGGAAAGCATCTACCTTAACGGTGACTAGTTGGCCTGGATAAACAAATCCGGCGTCTTTGTTTAAAATTTGCACTTCCGCCAACTGCACGTTGTCATCAGGGACGATCACCATTAAGTTTTGTGCCGGTTGCAGTACCGCGCCTAATGTATGGACGCTGAGTTGTTGAACTGTTCCTGTGACGGGGGAGCGAATGACTTCAAGTTGTTCCCGTATCTGAGCTTTTGCCAGCTCTTGCTCTAAAACGACCAATTGAACTTCGGCCTGTTTTCTTTTATCAAACCATTCGCGTTCTTTTTGTGTTTTCAGGCTGTTTAAGCGTTCTTCCAGGCTAATATATTGCGATTGCAGAACATGAAGCTCCGCATTTTGTTGGGCAATCAGGCGTTCTGTTTCCAGAAACTCTTTTTCCTGTTCAAGATATTCAACTTTACTGATCACTTGTTTTTGACTTAAGGTTTGACGTGCTTTTAAACGCTGGCTGATATTTTGCCGGAGCTTAGTGAGCGCATTGATATCGCTTTTTCGTGATTGTTGAGAAGAGAGATTGACGTTCATCTCTGCTTTCAGATTTGTTACAACAGCTTCGTATTCTCTTTTCTCCCGGGAATAGTTGTCAGCAACTTGTGTTTGTTGAGATGCCGGCAAAGCCTGAAACAGTTCCTGTTCTGTCGGTTCCTGCTCTTCTGTCAAAGCCTGATAACGAATTTTTTCGTGGGCTTGATATTCGATCTGCTTTAATAACCGGGTGATATCCTGGTTAACACCGAGTGTATTGAGTGTCAGAAGTGGGGCGTCTTTCTTTACCCGCTGCCCATTCTGAACATGGATAGCGGTCACTCGGCTCTGTTCGTATGCCTGAATTATCTGAGAACGGCCAGAGACAATCAGGCGACCGGTTGCGGTTGCCTGAACATCCAACTTACCCAGATAGGCCCAGAGCAAGGCTATGATAATACCGATACTGAGCGTTATTGCAGTGTAGCGGGCAAAAGGCGACGGTGGTCGTTGTGACAACGCTAAATGTGTCGGTAAAAAGTCATAATGCCGCGGGCAAGGGCGCAACCAGGTTTTAATTTTATTCTTAAAAGCTTTAATCATGACAAGGCATCTCCTGTTTTAATTCTTGTTGTAACTGCCAGAGCTTCCGGTATTGTCTACCGTGGTTAAGTAGCTGTTCATGAGAGCCTTGTTCGAGAATTTCCCCCTGTTTAAGAACAATGATGCGATCACAATGACGTACAGTTGAAAGGCGGTGTGCGATTGTGATAACCGTTCTGCCTTGGGCAATTTCTGCCATATTGGATTGAATGAGTGATTGTGATTCATCATCAAGCGCACTGGTTGCTTCATCAAGAATGAGAATTTTGGGGTTAGTCAGGAGAGTTCGGGCAATCGCCAGCCGCTGACGTTGACCGCCGGATAAAGATTGTCCGCCTTCTGCGATAGTTGTGTCATATCCCATCGGCAGCTTGAGAATAAATTCATGAGCACCTGCCAGCTTAGCGGCTTTAATCACGGCTTCCAGGTTGGCGTCAGGTTTTGACTGGGCAATATTTTCATATACCGTTTTGTTAAATAAGAAATTTTCTTGTAGAACCACACCGACTTGCTGTCTGAGTGTTTCAATATTTATATTTTGTAATGGGATTCCATCTAAGGTAATTGCGCCTATTTCTGGGGTATAAAGGCGGAGTAATAAACGAGCCAATGTACTTTTTCCGGAACCAGAGGCACCGATAATACCAATGGTTTCTCCGGCTCTGATATCGAGAGTCAATCCTTTAATCGTTGGTGGAATATCAGGTTGATAGCGAAAAACAACATGGTTAAATGAGACTGCTCCTTGCAGTGTGATTTGCTGCTGGCCGGATTGTTGCTCGGTTGGCAGGTTTAACATATCTCCTAACTTATCGACGGCCACCCGCGTTCTGATAAATTGTCCCCATAGTTCCACTAATCTGGCTAATGGTTGGGCCGTGTGATTTACCATCATATTGAAGGCGATCAACTGACCGATGGTCATTTGCAGTGATAAAACCTCTGATGCGCCTAACCAGAGAATTGCCACAATGGTAACTTTTTGCAGTAGCATAACAATATGGTTTGAACGATTACCCAGTTGCTGTACTGCATAACTAGTATCGACCATCTTCTCAGTCTGGCTATCCCAACGGCGAACGAATTTAGGCTCTACCGCCAGACTTTTCAGGGTTTCAGCACCAGAAACCGTTTCAGTCAGAAAAGAGGTATTTATTGCTGCATGGGTGAATTGTTGTTCAACCGCTTTTTCCATACGAGGCGTCACCCACCATGCCAAAATGGCATAACAAGGGAAGGTTGCGAGAAAAACCCAAGTTAGTAGGCCGGATAACAGGCTCATCACGTAGATGAAAATAAACATAAATAGAACATCGACAGATAAGGTGAACATTGAGCCGGTCAGGAACTCTCTAACGGTATCCAGTTCACGCACCCGAGTAACAATAGCTCCCACTTGGCGGGATTTAAAAAAGAGTAAAGGTAGCCCGAACAGATGCCGGACTAGTTTTAATCCCAGTTTGATATCAATGCGGTTTGCGGTGTGAGCGTATTGGTATTCTCGTAATCCACGCAAAATCACCTCGATGATGCCGGCGATGATTAAGCCAAAGACTAATACATCAAGTGTTGATAGCGCTTGATGGATTAAGACCTTATCCATTACCACTTGAATAACTAAGGGAGAAATTAACGCAAGAATTTGTAATACAAAGGAAAATAACAGTATCTCACATAGATTTTTCTTTTGTGCCAGAAATTCTGGAATAAACCAACGGATGTTAAATTTAGCTTGTTTCTGTTTTATTTTAATCCATTTTCCATTCCACTCTTTTATCAGCCTTTCTTCGGACCATATTTCAGGATTTTCTTTATCAACCCTCTGTATTAGTGAGCTCTCTTTATTCGATTTGGCTAAAACAAAGGGTAGGCCATTATTATCAAACAAGATTGCGGGTAGAAGTATATTATGGTGCTTTTTGCTTACGGAATTTTTACTTGAAATCGATAAATTAAATTTTTCCTCTATATTACTTATAGATGAATAATAACAATTAGGTTTTTTTAAGTTATCAATGTCAGTGATGTTTTCTTTTCTATTATATATCATCAATATTAATTTTAATGATGCTATGGTTAATCTCTCAATTTTATTCATGAAAAAATATCTTTAAAATTCACAAAATAAGAATTAAAACAAATGGTTATATTAATTTTGTGTAGCATTTAAGTGTTACTTATTATCTTATATTTATTGTTATTATCGATGTGGGTAAATGGGACTATATATGTGGGGTAAAAGGACTTTTTGTGTGTAAATGTTGATTTTGAGTTTTTTCTCTATATTATTTCATTGGTTTTTTTACTCTTAATGTATTTATAGATATAAAAATTCAAGATACCCGTGAATCAAATGTATTCTTTGTTGTATACATTGTATAACTTCATTAATAAGTTGTTTATTTTTGGTAAATAAAAATATGTCTGAAAAATTCGTACAAACCATCTCTAGTGTTAATTATAATAAAGGGATTTTTTCTCTTTATTTCGTTGGTCAAGAACCTAATCGTATGGCGAATGGGATAATGGCAGAAAATGATAATGAACTTGAATTAAAGCAAGTTATCCATATGCCAGCATCGGGATTTATGTATATGGTTTCGATGGTTAAAAATATGTTGGAAGATCCACGAATGGCGGCTGAATTTGACAAATTGGTTGCAGCAGGGTTTTTACCTGCTCCACAAGTGTCTGAAGAGCAAATTGTATCGGAATCTATAGCGGAAGAGCCTGCTAACGCTAAAAAACGCCTATCTAAAAATACAAAATAAGATCTCATGGTTGATTAGCGGATGGCGATTATACATCAACCAGTGAAACTGAATAACGCAGAAATTCAAGCAATGATTGGAGGAGTAATGCTGCTGAGTCAGCATTCTCCTCTGCATCGGAGATACCTAGTGTCCGAGTGGCAACAGCGTATCTTGCCTGCATTTGAGCTGAATCAGTTTTGCTATTACGAAGATGAACACGGGCGCCCAATTGCCTTTTGTAATTGGGCTTTTTTATCTGAGCAGAATCGAGATGAGATTCTTTCGGGAGAAAGAGAGCTTACCCACACGGATTGGCGTTCAGGCCCACATATATTTTTTCCCGAAATGATTGCTCCTTTTGGTCACGGGCGTGAAGTTGCCAGGGATTTGCGTCGCCGTGTCTTTTTGCCGTGGAAAGGTCAGAAAGCTTGTACTGTCCGCGGGAAACTTGATGTCCAAAACAACCATTGTATTCGTCAGGTGCAGTGGTTTTTTGTTTAATTTTTATTTAATTTTTGTATGACTTAAAGGGATTTTTGATGGGGAAATCATCAAATAGAAGTACAGAGTATTTCTTTACTGGAAAATACTACGACGATAATGATGGTAATAGTATTACTGCTATTGGTGTTGGGGGTGAAGTTTATGCTTATGGCGGAAATGATGATGTTACTGTTGGTTCATTTAAAGTCGATGTATACCATACAGATGGCGACCTTTCGGTAAAAGGAGCTTCAGGTTACACCGGCATTAGTAAAACGGGAGATGGTGGTCTGTCGTTTGCGGGTGCAGCCGGTGTGGCTTTTATTAATCACACAGGTGAAACGGGAAATTTAAATTATTCAGGTGCTGCCGGCTATAATAAACTGGTTCGTAAAGGTTTGTCTGGTGATACAAATTTTAAAGGGGCCGGTGGATACAATAAGTTATGGCATGAAACTAACCGGGGAAATTTAGATTTTGCCGGTGCAGGGGCATACAATGACATTGACCATACTTGGTTTAACCGTTATCAAGATTCACAGGGAAATGTCACTTTTAATGGCGCAGGCGCTGCAAATAGTATCAATTCACGAGTAGAAAGCGGTAACGTTACATTCAATGGAGCAGGTGCTGATAATCACATCATACGTAAAGGTAAAGAAGGTAATATTATCTTACGAGGTGCGGGGGTATCGAATCGAATTGAGCGTGTACGCCAAAATAAAGATGGGTATGAACAGACGCGTGGTGATATTACTTTTGAAGGTGCGGGTGGTTATAACAAACTCTATTCTGATGTCGCGCATGGCAATATTAATTTCTCCGGTGCTGGTGCTTACAATGAAATCACCAGAATAGGCATGAATAGCAATTTCTATGGTAAGACACTGGAATTTGCTAAAGCCGAAGAAATCGTATTGACGACGGCAACGATGGGAGGAAGCTGGATCCAGGAGTCTCAACAGGTCATAGGTATTAAATCAACTATCGAACCGGATACCTATCTTTTTGCATTTGCTGATGAAATGTACACTAAAATCAGCAAAGTCCAGCTTCAAAATAATCCCACCACGGGTAGACTCAGTTATCATGCCACTTCTTGGTATAAAGCGGGCAATCACCTTGAAAATCTTGCTGCGAAAGACATTTCGTCAGGCAATGGATTTGTTGCGGTAAATGCTAATGGCGCTTACCGCCTCTCCAGTTTGGTTTTTGAGCATCATCAACCCGTCGCGATTCGTGCTATTGAGGACAACCTGTTGATAGATCAGTGGGTAACCTATGCGGGTGGCATGGTGGTTAAAGCAGAGGATATCTCGCTAGGTGATGCCAAAATGGGAGGGTATGCGATCTCCTCTGATGGTAGCAAAATTGATGTTTCCGCAGTCAAGTCAAATCGTCGATCCAATACTTATGTGTATGCTAAAGTGATGGAGCCATATACCAAAGTGGTTGAAGTTCAGTTGACCAATGATCCTGATACAGGGCAACTGAAATACAAAGCAACAGCATGGTACAAAACAGGCGATCATATGGGTAATTTAGCCAATGAAGAGTTTTCCTATGATAATGGATATACCTCCATTGGTGCCGGCTACACGTTAAGCCAGCTTCAATATAGTGCCAATACAGTGCACCATGCTTCTCATCGATTAGTACATAGCGAAGAATATAGTCAGCAAGACCTTGTTGAGTCATCCACAAGCAGTGGTTACGTGAATTTTAACGGTGCGGGTGGTGGAAACATTATTAAATCTAATGTTACTCGGGGAAATGTTAATTTTAAAGGCGCAGGGGTGGCAAACGTCATTTTGCATGGTTCAAAATTCGGTGATACGAATTTTGATGGTGCGGGTGCAGCCAACGTCATTGTGAAAAGTGGTGAAAAGGGCGACCTGACATTTCATGGTGCGGGTTTAGCCAATGTTCTGGTTCACCAAGGCCAGAGCGGAAAAATGGATGTTTACGCTGGTGGTGCGGTAAATGTTCTTGTGCGGGTCGGGGATGGGCGATATCTGGCACATCTTCTGGCTTATGGCAATATCTCGATCCACAAAGGCAACGGTAACAGCCGGGTGTTGATGTTGGGCGGGTACAACACTCATACCCAAATAGGTAATGGCAATGGGAACTGGTCCGGAGCGGGCGGTTTTAACGTCATCACTCAGGCCGGAGCAGGGGATATCTCTTCTGTACTTTTAGGTGGCGCTAACGTACTAACTAAGCTCGGTGCGGGAGATCTGGTTACCGGTATGTTCGGTGGCGCCAA
>NZ_CAWNXG010000023.1:0-77886 GCF_963878145.1 Photorhabdus sp. S10-54
AAGCGTTTGCCCGCCAACGTTATGAGGCGCCGCAGGGAGCAACCGAAACGGTGTTGGCGGCAATTTGGTGTGAACTGCTGGGGATTGAGCAAATCAGCCGGCATGACAATTTCTTCACGTTGGGCGGACATTCCCTCGTCGCGGTGCGGGCAATAAACCGGATAATGGCGGTATTGGGTGTGGAATTGCCACTGATTGCGCTATTTAACACCCCTTCGTTAGCGGCTCAGGCACAGGTGGTTCAAGCTCGGCTTGATAAACAAGACAGCGTCGCATTGCCTGCCATAATACCTGTCTCCCGGGAGGGGATACTGCCGTTATCATTCGCACAACAGCGTTTGTGGTTCTTGGCCCAGCTCGAAGGCATCAGTGAAACGTATCATATCCCCCTTGCACTGCATTTGCACGGCCAGTTGAATATGACGGCTTGGCAGCAGGCATTGAATACCGTCTTTGGCCGCCATGAAGCGCTGCGCACGGTATTTACCTCTGTTGATGGTCAGCCGCAGGTTCGGCTGCTGGCAAAAGAGAGCGGGTTGCCGTTGGTGCAGTATGATTTGCGCGGGCATTCGGCGGCGGACACGGCACTGGAACAGTTGTGCACCGAAGCCGTATCTGCGCCATTTGAACTCAGTCGGGGGCCGCTTATCCGGGCGGTGCTTATCCGGTTAGCGGATGAGGACTATCAGTTTTTGCTGATCCAGCATCACATAGTGTCCGATGGTTGGTCGGTCAATGTGCTGATACGTGAATTGAACGCGCTTTATACGGCCTTTCTGGCCGGGCACTCGGACCCTCTGTCACCTCTGGCAATCCAATATCCGGATTATGCGGCTTGGCAGCATCAGTGGCTTTCCGCCGAGCGCACCCAGGCGCAGTCTGACTATTGGCGAACCGTGTTGGCAGATGCCCCGGTGCTGCTGGACTTGCCCACCGATAGGCCACGGCCGCCAGAGCAGTCGTTTGCCGGTCATGCTGTTCCTGTCCACTTAGATCCGGAACTGACCGTCGCCCTTAACCATCTGAGCAACCAGCATGGTGTCACGCTGTTTATGACATTATTGGCAGCTTGGACCGTCGTCTTATCGCGTTTGTCCGGTCAGGAGGATATCATTATCGGCACCCCCAGTGCCGGCCGCAGCCGACAGGAAGCGGAGCCGCTGATAGGCTTTTTTGTCAATACCTTGGCGTTGCGCATGGTTGTTCCGAGTGAATTGACCGTGGCGGAATGCCTGACACGGGTTCGGGAAACCGCGTTAGCGGCACAGGCGCATCAGGATCTGCCGTTTGAACAGGTGGTGGAAATCGTTCAACCGTCCCGCCGGCTGGCGCATACCCCGCTGTTCCAGGTGATGTTTGCCTGGCAGAACAATGAACACACTGACTGGGAATTGCCGGGATTGACTGTCACACCGGTTGATCAGGCTTTTGACGCCGTTAAGTTTGATCTCGAGCTGGAACTGTATGAGGAAGCCGGCGGGATTAGTGGGGCACTGAATTATAGTACATCCCTGTTTGATAGACCCACCATCGAACGGCATAGGGGTTATTTGCAGACTGTGCTGCAAGCGATGGTGGCAAATGCCCAACAGAAGGTGGGTGAAATGGATATTCTGGCCCCGGCAGAGCGCCGGTTATTACTGGAAACGTGGAATGCCACGGAAACGCCGTATCCTGAGACGTTGTGTCTCCATCAGTTATTTGAACAGCAGGCAGAGAAAACCCCAGATGCCACTGCACTGATATATAAAAACCAGACCCTCAGTTATGCCGAACTCAATGCCCGTGCTAACCGGCTGGCTCACCAGTTGATTGCCTTGGGGGTAGCGCCAGATCAGTTAGTGGCGATTTGTGTATCACGTTCACCGGCAATGGTGGTGGCGCTGTTGGCGGTGCTGAAAGCGGGAGGGGCTTATGTCCCGCTGGATCCGGCTTATCCCGGTGAGCGTCTGGCACATATTCTCACCGATGCTGCATCGGCTATTATTTTGGCGGATGAGATCGGACGGACAGCTTTGGGAGATAAGGCGCTGGCAGGACGGAAGGTGCTTGACCCGAATAGTTTGCCTGAGCAGCCAGACAGTAACCCACAGATAGCGGCATTGATCCCCTGTCATCTGGCCTATGTCATTTATACCTCCGGTTCGACAGGCGCACCGAAAGGGGTGATGGTGGAACATCAGGCGTTGTATCAACGTTACTTGGGGGTTAATGAACTTTACGCTGTTACTGCACAGGATCGTGTACTGCAATTCTCTACTTTTGCATTTGATGTCTCAGTAGAGGAATGTTTCTCAGCATTATGTAATGGCGCCACGTTGGTGATGCGCGATGATGGCTGGCTGGCTTCCATACCGGAATTTATTGCCTTGGCTCGGCAAAACCGCATCACGGTCATGTTCTTGCCGACTCTGTTTTGGTCTGAACTGGCGGCCAGTGAGAAGGAACTGCGACTGCCTGATGCCCTTAGACTTATCATCATCGGGAGTGAGGCGATCAAAAAGAATGCCATCCAAGACTGGTTCGGGCAGGAAGGTTATCGACCCCGGCTATTAAACGCTTATGGACCGACGGAAAATACGGTAACGGCAACCTGTCAGGAAATATTATCTCCGATCGAAGATCGTTCTATCGGTCGGCCGATCAAGAATACTCGCATTTATCTGCTGGATAAAAAGAGGCAACCCGTGCCGTTAGGCTGCGTGGGTGAAATATACATTGGTGGAGTAGGAGTCGCACGGGGCTATCTGAACCGCCCTGAATTGACGGCGGAGCGTTTCCTTATTGATCCGTTCAGTGATAGCCCAGATGCATGCATGTACCAAACCGGGGATTTAGGCCGTTATCTGCCGGATGGCAATTTGGAATTTCTGGGACGTAACGATCAACAGGTCAAAATTCGCGGTTTCCGCATTGAACCGGGAGAAATTGAAAGTTGTCTGTCTGAATACCCGGCAGTGCGTGAGTCAGCATTACTGGCGCAGGGGGAGGGTTCGGACAAACGGCTGGTGGCGTATGTAGTGGCAGACGCAGAGGAGGAGCTGGTAAACAGCCTGCGGGGACACTTGAGTGCCCGGTTACCGGATTACATGGTACCGGCGGCGTTTGTGCGCCTGGACAGTTTCCCGTTGACCCCGAACGGTAAACTGGATCGACGGGCATTACCTGTGCCCGGTGAGGACGCGTTTGCCCGCCAGATTTATGCAGCCCCCCAAGGGGAAATAGAAATTGTCCTTGCTGCTGTTTGGCGTGAGTTACTGGGCATCGAAAAAATCAGCCGGTACGACAATTTCTTTGCTCTGGGCGGGCATTCCCTGCTGGCGGTACGGGTGATGAACCGGATAATGACCGTATTGGGCGTGGAATTACCGCTAGCGGTGCTGTTTAATTCGCCTTCGTTGGCGGCCTTAGCTCAGGTGGTCCAAGCTCGGCTGGATAAACAAGACAATGCTGCTTTGCCCGCTATACTGCCAGTCTCCCGGGTGGGAAGATTACCGTTATCATTTGCACAACAGCGCTTGTGGTTCCTGGCCCAGCTTGAGGGTATCAGTGAAACGTATCATATCCCCCTTGTGCTGCACTTGCGCGGCCGGCTGGATATAACAGCCTGGCAGCAGGCATTGAATACCGTTTTTGCCCGCCATGAAGCGCTGCGCACGGTATTTGTTTCCGTTGACGGTCAGCCGCAGGTCCGGCTGCTGGCAAAAGAAAACGGCGTGCCGTTGGTGCAGCATGATTTACGCGGGCACTCAGAGGCGGACTCGATACTTGAACAGATGGTCACCGAAGCCGTGTCTGCGCCATTTGAACTCAGTCGGGGGCCACTTATCCGGGCGGAGCTTATCCGGCTGACGGATGAGGATTATCAGTTTTTGCTGATCCAGCATCATATTGTGTCCGATGGCTGGTCGGTCACTGTGCTGATACGTGAACTAAACGCGCTCTATACGGCCTTTCTGGCCGGGCACCTAGACCCGCTACCACCGTTGGCAATCCAATATCTGGATTATGCTGACTGGCAGCATCAGTGGCTTTCCGCCGAGCGTACCCAGGCGCAGTCTGACTATTGGAGAACCGTTTTGGCGGATGCACCGGTGCTGCTGGACTTGCCTACCGACAGGCCACGGCCGCCAGAGCAGTCGTTTGTCGGTTATACAGTGCCTGTCCGGCTAGATCCGGTACTGACAGCCGCCCTCAAACACGTAAGCCAGCAGCACGGTGTCACGTTGTTTATGACATTGCTGTCGGCCTGGGGCGTCGTTTTATCACGGTTATCCGGTCAGGAGGATATCATTATCGGCACCCCCAGTGCCGGCCGCAGCCGGCAGGAAGTGGAGCCGCTGATAGGCTTTTTTGTCAATACACTGGCCTTGCGGATGGTGGTTTCGGGTGAACTGACTGTGGCGGAATGCCTGACACAGGTTCAGGAAACCGCGTTAGCGGCCCAGGCGCATCAGGATCTGCCGTTTGAGCAGGTGGTGGAAATTGTCCAACCGCCACGTTGGTTGGCGCATACCCCGCTGTTCCAGGTGATGTTTGCTTGGCAGAACAATGAACGCACAGACTTGGAATTACCGGGTCTGATAGTGTCACACGTTGATCAAGAGTTGGATATTGTCAGATTTGATCTTGAGCTGAATTTGTTTGAAGAAGAAGGCGGGATTGTTGGCGATCTTGGCTATTCTGCTGCGTTGTTTGATCAATCGACAATAGAGCGGCAGGTAGGTTATCTGCATGCTGTGTTGCAAGCGATGGTGGCAAATGCCCAACAGAAAGTAGGTGAAATAGACATTCTGGCCCCGGCAGAGCGCCGGTTATTGCTGAAAACGTGGAACGCGACGGAAACGCCGTATTCTGAAACGGTGTGTATCCATCAGTTGTTTGAACAACAGGCAGAGAAAATCCCGGATGCCATCGCCTTAATGTATGAAGAACAGACCCTCAGTTATGCCGAACTCAATGCCCGTGCCAACCGGCTGGCCCATCAGTTGATTGCATTGGGGATAGCGCCAGACCAGCTAATAGTCAGTTGTGTGTCACGATCACCAGCCATGGTGGTGGGAATATTGGCCATATTGAAAGCCGGTGGGGCTTATGTGCCGCTGGACCCGGATTATCCCGGTGAACGTCTGGCACAAATGCTCACCGATGCCGCTCCAGCTATTGTTTTGGCGGATGAGACTGGACGGGCAGCCTTGGGAGACAAGGCACTGACCGGACGGGTGGTGCTTGATCCGAATAGCCTGCCTGAACTGCCGGATAGTAACCCACAAATACGGGCATTAACTCCCCGGCATTTGGCGTATGTGATTTACACATCCGGTTCAACGGGGACGCCAAAAGGGGTGATGGTGGAACATAATCAACTGGTGCAGGAAATTACTGTACTGAGTACGACATTGTCGTTTAACACTTCTGATCGGATATTACAGTTCTGCAATACTTCTTTTGATGTATGTGCATCAGAAATATTTTTTGCAATGACCAATGGTTCAGCACTCATATTGAGGACAAATCAGTGGACATCCAGTGCACAGGAATTTTGGTCTCTGTGTGAGCTATATAACGTTACTTATATATCAATTCCGGTTCAATTTTGGCGGATACTTGCTGATTCTAATAAAGGTGATATCTATAAGGACTTAAGAATTATTTGTATCGGCGGGGAAACGATACCCCAAAATGAATTAGAATGCTGGTTATCTGTTTACCGTGAATGTCCTGTTTTGGTGAATTGCTATGGAGCGACAGAAGCGACGATTACCACGACGATTTCTTACCTAAATGAAAAAACAGGACAGTCCAATCTCATTGGCCGTCCACTTCCCAATATGCAAATGTACTTGTTGGATGCTTATGCTCAGCCAGTACCATTAGGATCGATAGGCGAGTTATATATTGGCGGGGTTGGTGTGGCGCGGGGTTATCTGAACCGACCAGAGCTGACAGCAGAACGTTTCCTTGCCGATCCATTCAGTGATAAACCCCATGCACGGATGTACCGCACCGGGGATTTAGGTCGCTATCTGCCGGATGGTAATCTGGAATTTCTGGGGCGTAACGATCAACAGGTCAAAATTCGCGGTTTCCGCATTGAGCTGGGAGAAATTGAAGTCAGGTTGACAGAACATCCGGCAGTACGTGAATCGGTGGTACTGGCACTGGAGGAGGGAACGGACAAACGGCTGATGGCGTATGTGGTGGCAGACGCCTCGGAAGAGTTGGTGGACAGCCTGCGGGCGCACCTGAGTGCGGTTTTACCGGATTACATGGTACCGTCGGCGTTTGTTCGTCTGGACGCCTTCCCGTTGACACCGAATGGCAAACTGGACCGCAAGGCTCTGCCTGTGCCCGGTGAGGATGCATTCTCCCGTCAGATTTATGCAGCCCCACAAGGGGAAATAGAAACCGCGTTGGTGGCGATTTGGTGTGAGTTATTGGGCATCGAAAAAATCAGCCGACACGACAATTTCTTTGCGCTGGGCGGGCATTCCCTGCTGGCGGTACGTGTGATGAACCGGATAATGGCCATATTGGGCGTGGAATTACCGCTGACGGTGCTGTTTAATTCTCCTTCGTTGGCGGCCTTAGCGCAAGCGATTCAGGCCTGGCTGGATAAACAAGACAGCACTGTATTGCCCGCCATACTGCCTGTCTCCCGTGAAGGGAAATTGCTGTTATCATTTGCACAACAGCGCTTGTGGTTCCTGGCCCAGCTTGAGGGCGTCAGTGAAACGTATCATATCCCCCTCGCACTGCATTTGCGTGGCCGGCTGGATATAACAGCCTGGCAGCAGGCACTGAATACCGTCTTTGCCCGCCATGAAGCGCTGCGCACAGTATTTGTCTCTGTTAACGGTCAGCCACAGGTTCGGCTGCTGGCGAAAGAGAACGGGGTGCCGTTGGTGCAGCATGACTTACGTGGGCACCCGGCGGTGGACACGGTGCTGGAACAATTGTACACCGAAGCGGTGTCTGCGCCGTTTGACCTCAGCCGGGAACCGCTTATCCGGGCGGAGCTTATCCGGCTGACGGAGGAGGACTCTCAGTTTTTGCTGACCCAGCATCACATTGTGTCCGATGGTTGGTCAGTCACGGTGCTGATACGGGAACTGAACGCTCTCTACACGGCCTTTCTGGCTGGGCATCCTGACCCGCTGCCACCGTTGGTAATCCAATATCCGGATTATGCCGCCTGGCAGCATCAGTGGTTTTCCGCAGAGCGCACCCAGGTGCAGACTGACTATTGGCAAACCGTGTTGGCGGATGCGCCGGTGCTGCTGGACTTGCCTACCGATAGGCCACGGCCGCCAGAGCAGTCGTTTGCCGGTCATGCGATGCCTGTCCACTTAGATCCGGAACTGACCGCCGCCCTCAAACAATTAGGCCAGCAGCACGGTGTTACCCTGTTTATGACTGTGCTGTCGGCTTGGGCCGTCGTTTTATCACGATTGTCCAGTCAGGAGGATATCGTTATCGGTATTCCCAGTGCCGGCCGCAGCCGACAGGAAGTGGAGCCGTTGATAGGCTTTTTTGTCAATACACTGGCCTTGCGGCTGGCAGTTTCGGGTGAACTGACTGTGACGGAATGCCTGACACGGGTGCGGGAAAGCGCATTAGCGGCTCAGGCGCATCAGGATCTGCCGTTTGAACAGGTGGTGGAAATCGTTCAACCGCCACGTCGGATGGCGCATACCCCACTGTTCCAGGTGATGTTTGCCTGGCAGAACAATGAACAGACTGACTGGGTATTGCCGGGCCTGACCGTCACACCGATTGATCAGGTTTTTGACGCTGTCACGGTCGTTAAGGCCGTTAAGTATGATCTCGAACTGGAACTGTATGAGAACGCAGGCGGGATTAGTGGGGCATTGAATTACAGTACCGCCCTGTTTGATCGAACCACGATTGAACGGCACATTGGTTATTTGCAGACCGTGCTGCAAGTGATGGTGACAAATGCCCAACAGAAGGTGGGGGACATAGATATTCTGGCCCCGGCAGAGCGCCGGTTATTGCTGGAAACGTGGAATTCCACGGAAACGCCGTATCCTGACGCGGTGTGTCTCCATCAGTTATTTGAACAGCAGGTACAGAAAACTCCGGATGCCACGGCACTGGAGTATCAGGGACAGTGCCTGAGTTATGCCGAACTTAATGCCCGAGCCAACCGGCTGGCTCATCAGTTAATGACGTTGGGCGTAGCGCCAGATCAGTTAATAGCCATTTGTGTATCACGCTCACCGGCAATGATTGTCGGGATATTAGCCATACTGAAAGCCGGCGGGGCTTATGTCCCGTTGGATCCGGTTTATCCCGGTGAGCGTCTGGCACAAATCCTCTCCGATACTGCATCGGCTCTTGTTTTGGCGGATGAGATCGGGCGGATAGCTTTGGGAGATAAGTTACTGGCCGGACGGGAGGTGCTTGACCCGAATGCCTGCTTTGACCAGCCGGACAGTAACCGACAGATAGCGGCATTGACACCCTATCATCTGGCCTATGTCATTTACACCTCCGGTTCGACAGGGACCCCGAAAGGGGTGATGGTGGAACATCAGGCGTTGTATCAACGTTACTTGGGGGTTAATGAACTTTACGCTGTTACTGCACTGGATCGTGTACTGCAATTCTCTACTTTTGCATTTGATGTCTCAGTAGAGGAATGTTTCTCAGCATTATGCAATGGCGCCACATTGGTGATTCGCGATGATGACTGGCTGGCTTCCATACCGGAATTTATTGCCTTAGTTCGGCAAAACCGCATCACGGTCATGTTCTTGCCAACGCTGTTCTGGTCTGAACTGGCGGCCAGTGAGAAGGAACTGCGACTGCCTGATGCCCTTAGACTTATCATCATCGGGAGTGAGGCAATCAAAAAGAATGCCATTCAAGACTGGTTCAGACAGGAAGGTTATCGACCCCGGCTGTTAAACGCTTATGGACCGACGGAAAATACGGTAACGGCAACCTGTCAGGAAATATTATCTCCGATCGAAGATCGTTCTATCGGTCGGCCGATCAAGAATACTCGCATTTATCTGCTGGATAAAAAGAGGCAACCCGTGCCGTTAGGATGCGTGGGTGAAATATACATTGGTGGAGTAGGAGTCGCACGGGGCTATCTGAACCGCCCTGAATTGACGGCGGAACATTTCCTTATTGATCCGTTCAGTGATAGCCCAGATGCCCGCATGTACCGTACTGGGGATTTGGCGTGTTACCTGCCGGACGGTAACTTGGAATTTCTGGGGCGCAATGACCAGCAGGTGAAAATTAGGGGGTTCCGCATTGAACCGGGGGAAATTGAAGTCCGGTTGATGGAACACCCGGCTGTGCGTGAATCGGTGGTACTGGTACAGGGTGATGGGACGGAGAAACGGCTGATCGCTTATGTGGTGGCGGAAGTGGATGAAGGGCTGGTGAACAGCTTGCGGTCGCACCTGAGTGCGGTTTTGCCTGATTACATGGTGCCGGTGGCGTTTGTGCGCCTGGACAGTTTCCCGTTGACCCCGAATGGCAAGCTGGACCGCAAGGCTCTGCCTGTGCCCGGTGAGGATGCTTTCTCTCGTCAGATTTATGCGACACCCCAAGGGGAAACAGAAACTGCACTTGCCTCTGTCTGGCGTGAGTTATTGGGCATCGAAAAAATCAGCCGGCACGACAATTTCTTTACGCTGGGCGGGCATTCCCTGCTGGCGGTACGGATGATTGAACATTTGCGCCATCTGGGGCTTAAACTGGCGGTGCGCGACCTGTTTCAGACTCCGGTGTTATCCAGTCTGGCGCAGAGGCAGGGGCAATACCAGGCCGTGCCTGTGCCTGTCAATGTAATTATCCCCGATACAACAACGATCACGCCGACGATGTTGCCGCTGATAGACCTGACTCAGGTTGATATTGATCGTATCGTCGGACAAGTGCCGGGCGGCATGAGCAATATTCAGGACATTTATGCCCTGTCACCCTTGCAGGACGGGATCTTATTCCACCATTTACTGGCAAACGAGGGGGATCCATACCTGTTGACCATTCAGATGGTTTTTGCGGACCGGGCTTTGCTGGACCGTTATTTGGCAGCCGTGCAGCAGGTGGTTAATCGCCACGATATCCTGCGGACTGCCTTTGTCTGGCAGGGGTTATCTGTGCCGGCACAGGTAGTCTGGCGTCAGGCCACCTTATCTGTAACCGAGCTGGCGTTAGATCCGGCTGAAGGGCCGGTCAGTGAGCAGCTAAGCCGGCGTTTTGACCCCCGCCGTTATCGTCTTGACTTAAGTGAGGCCCCGTTACTGCAATTTGTTATTGCTCGGGAAGCGGATGGTCGTTGGTTCTTATTGGAATTGCAGCACCACCTGATTGGCGACCACACGACACAGGAAGTGATGCATCATGAAATCCGGGCGTATCTGACGGGACTGGCGCCGACGCTGTCGGCACCGGTGCCGTTCCGTAATCTGGTGGCTCAGGCGCGGTTGGGCATCAGTCAGGAAGAACACACCCGTTTCTTTACTGAAATGCTGGCGGATGTGGTGGAGCCGACACTGCCGTTCGGCTTGGCGGAGGTCCATCGTGACGGCTCGCAGGTGACAGAATACCACCGGATGTTATCCGCTGAGCTGAATAGCCGTTTGCGCCGTCAGGCCCGGCAGTTGGGCGTCAGTCTGGCGGCGTTGTGTCATTTGGCCTGGGCGCAGGTATTGTCCCGGACCAGTAGTCAGGAAAACGTGGTGTTCGGTACCGTACTGTTCGGGCGTATGGCGGCGGGAGCCGGGGCGGACAGCGGGCTGGGGCTGTTTGTTAATACCTTGCCGTTGCGGCTGGATATAGATAACACGCCGGTACGGGAGAGTGTACAGCAGGCTCATACCCGACTGGCCGGATTATTGGCGCATGAGCATGCGTCGCTGGCGCTGGCTCAACGATGTAGTGGTATTGACAACGCAAGTCCCCTCTTTAGTGCCTTATTGAACTACCGGCATAATAATGTGTCAGCCATATCTGATGAGGGGATAAGTGGGATTGAGTTTGTTGGCGGACAAGAGCGGACTAGTTACCCCTTTGTGCTGTCGGTAGAGGATTTTGGTAGATCGCTGGGGCTGACGGCGCAGACGGTTCAGCCATTTGCGTCAGAGCGGATATGCGGTTATATGCAGCAGGCACTGGAGAGCCTGGCTGAAGCGCTGGAGCATACCCCGGACATACCGGTTCGGGCGTTGGAAATCCTGCCAGAAGCGGAACGCACATTGTTGTTAACAACCCGGAATGCAACGGAAACGGAGTATCCTGAAACGTTATGTATCCATCAGTTATTCGAACAACAGGCAGAGAAAACCCCGACTGCCACCGCTCTAGTGTATGAAGAGCAGACTTTCAGTTATGCCGAACTCAATGCCCGTGCTAATCGGTTGGCTCATCAATTAATGATGCAGGGAGTAGAGCCAGACCAGTTAGTGGCTCTTTGTGTATCACGCTCACCCGCAATGGTGGTCGGGGTATTGGCCATACTGAAAGCAGGTGGAGCTTATGTGCCGCTGGATCCGGCTTATCCCGGTGAGCGTCTGGCACATATTCTCACCGATGCTGCCCCGGCTATTATTCTGGCGGATGAGACTGGACGGACAGCTTTGGGAGAGAAGGCATTGGCCGGACGGAAGGTGCTTGACCCGAATAGCCTGCCTGAACAATCAGACAGTAATCCACAGATACCGGCATTGACCTCCTGTCATCTGGCCTATGTCATTTACACCTCCGGTTCGACTGGCACGCCGAAAGGGGTGATGGTGGAACATCGTAACATCCTGCGTTTATTTGATGCGACTGAATCCTGGTATCATTTTAACCAACAAGACAGTTGGTGCCTTTTTCATTCCATCGCCTTTGATTTTTCGGTATGGGAATTATGGGGAGCGTTGCGTTACGGCGCTAAATTGGTTTTAGTCCCCCACGCGATTACTCGTTCTCCACAGGAATTCCATCAATTTGTGTGCCAGCATGGCATCACCGTACTGAATCAGACACCAAGTGCTTTCAAAGCCTTTATTGCCAACTATGTTGATAACCCCTCACCGGATCAGTTGCGTTATATCATTTTTGGTGGCGAAGCCCTGGACCCAAGTATATTGAAGCCGTGGTATCGCTTGCGAAAAGACACTTCGCCACAGTTGGTGAATATGTATGGCATTACGGAAACGACCGTCCATGTGACTTACCGGGTACTAAATCACCATGATGTGGCGCAAACCGTCAGCCCTATTGGCACACGTATTCCGGATCTAACACTGTATTTGCTGGACAAATATGGTCAACCAGTGCCGGAGGGAGTCACTGGAGAGCTGTATATCGGCGGTGCTGGTGTCGCACGGGGTTATCTGAACCGGCCTGAATTGACGGCAGAACGTTTCTTAGCTGACCCGTTTAGTGATAAACCGGATGCGCGGATGTACCGCACTGGGGATCTAGTGCGCTACTGGCTGGCCGGCAATCTGGAATTTCTGGGGCGTAATGATCAGCAGGTGAAAATCCGCGGTTTCCGTATTGAGCCGGGTGAAATTGAAGCCCGTCTGGCAGAACACCCGGCGGTGCGTGGATCGGCGGTGTTGGCACAGGGTGATGGATCGGAGAAGCGACTGGTAGCGTATGTGGTGGCAGACGTAGCGGAGGGGCTGGTGAATAGCCTGCGGGCGCACTTGAGTGCCCAGTTACCGGATTATATGGTGCCGGCGGCGTTTGTGCATCTGGACAGCTTGCCGTTGACACCGAATGGCAAGCTGGACCGACGGGCTCTGCCGGCACCGGACCGTGATGCGTTTGCCCGCCAACGTTATGAAGCGCCGCAGGGAGAAACCGAAACGGTGTTGGCGGCGATTTGGTGTGAACTGCTGGGGATTGAGCAAGTCAGCCGGCACGACAATTTTTTTGCGCTGGGCGGACATTCCCTCGTTGCGGTGCGGATAATAAACCGAATAATGGCGGTATTGAGCGTGGAATTACCGCTGGCGGAGCTGTTTAACTCGCCTTCGCTGACGGCCTTAGCTCAGGTAGTTCAGACTTGGCTTGATAAACAAGACAGCACTGCATTGCCCGCCATAATACCTGTCTCCCGGGAGGGGATACTGCCGTTATCATTCGCACAACAGCGTTTGTGGTTCCTGGCTCAGCTCGAAGGCATCAGTGAAACGTATCATATTCCCCTTGCGCTGCATTTGCGCGGTCAGTTGAATATGGCGGCTTGGCAGCAGGCATTGAATACCGTCTTTGCCCGCCATGAAGCGCTGCGCACGGTATTTGTTTCCGCTGACGGTCAGCCGCAGGTCCGGCTGCTGGCAAAAGAGAGTAGGTTGCCGTTGGTGCAGTATGATTTGCGCGGGCATTCGGCGGCGGACACGGCACTGGAACAGATGTACACCGAAGCTGTGTCTGAGCCGTTTGAACTCAGTCGGGGGCCGCTTATCCGGGCGATGCTTATCCGGTTGGCGGATGAGGACTATCAGTTTTTGCTGACCCTGCATCACATAGTGTCCGATGGCTGGTCAGTCTCGGTGCTGATACGTGAACTGAACGCGCTTTACACGGCCTTTTTGACCGGGCAACCTGACCCCTTGCCACCTCTGACAATCCAATATCCGGATTATGCCTCCTGGCAGCATCAGTGGCTTTCCGCCGAGCGTACCCAGGCGCAGTCTGACTATTGGCGATCCGTGTTGGCGGATGCCCCGGTGCTGCTGGATTTGCCCACCGACAGGCCACGGCCGTCAGAGCAGTCATTTGCCGGTCAGGTTGTTCCTGTCCGGTTGGATCCGGAATTGACCGTCGCCCTCAAACACTTAAGCCAACAGCACGGCGTCACGCTGTTTATGACATTACTGTCGGCCTGGGCCGTCGTCTTATCGCGTCTGTCCGGTCAGGAAGATATCATTATCGGCACCCCTAGTGCCGGCCGCAGCCGGCAGGAAGTGGAGCCGCTGATTGGCTTTTTTATCAATACGTTGGCATTGCGGATGGCTATTTCGGGCGAATTAACGGGGGCGGAATTACTGGAACAAGTCCGACAGACGGTATTGATGGCACAGGCGCATCAGGATCTGCCATTTGAGCAGGTGGTGGAAATCGTACAACCGCCCCGCCAGATGGCGCATACCCCTCTGTTCCAAGTGATGTTTGCCTGGCAGAATAATGAACACATTGACTGGGTATTGCCGGGACTGACCGTCACACCGGTTGATCAGGCTTTTGACGCTGTTGATACCGTTAAGTTTGATCTTGAGCTGGAACTGTATGAGGAAGCTGGCGGGATTAGTGGGGCACTGAATTATAGTACATCCCTGTTTGATCGACCCACCATCGAACGGCACAGGGATTATTTGCAGACCGTGCTGCAAGCGATGGTGGCAAATGCCCAACAGAAGGTGGGTGAAATGGATATTCTGGCCCCGGCAGAGCGCTGGTTATTGCTGGAAACGTGGAATGCCACGGAAACGCCGTATCCTGAGACATTGTGTCTCCATCAGTTATTTGAACAGCAGGCAGAGAAAACCCCGGATGCTATCGCCCTAGTGTATGAAGAGCAGACCTTCAGTTATGCTGAATTAAATGCCCGAGCTAACCAGTTGGCCCATCAGTTGATTGAGTTGGGTGTTGAACCGGAGCAACGGGTAGCAATTTGTGTGTCAAGGTCATCGGCCATGGTGGTTGGGGTATTAGCCATACTGAAAGCGGGTGGGGCTTATGTGCCGCTCGATCCCATTTATCCGGCCGATCGGCTGGCGTATATGCTCGAAGACGCAGCACCCGTTGCGGTACTGACCCAAACCGAGTGGGTTGACCGGCTAGCTAGCACTGTGCCCACTGTGGTACTCGATGCCCAGGCAGCATTCTTGATGTCACATTCCACCGATAACCCAGACACTCAGGCGCTGGGACTGACATCACACCATCTGGCCTATGTGATCTACACCTCCGGTTCTACGGGACTGCCCAAAGGAGTGATGAACAGCCACCAAGCCTTGTGTAACCGCCTATTATGGTTCGTCCGTGATATCGTAACGGCTCCATTGGTAGCGGCACTGAAAACCAACATCAGCTTTGTTGATTCTGTAACCGAGATGCTAGGCGTGTTGTTGTCCGGTGGCAAACTGGTAGTTTTCAGTGATCATGAAGTGAAAGATCTCAACCGTTTCAGTGATGGTTTGCGCCGTTTTGGCGTCAATTATCTGGTGGTGGTGCCTTCGCTGTTACAACACTTAATTCAAGGCCATAGAGATGAGTTAAAATCCATCAGGACGTTGGTTTGCAGCGGAGAACGGCTGGCTCCTGAACTGGCCCGACAAGTTGTGACGGATTACCCTTGGCTCCGTTTGTTAAATTTCTATGGTTCATCAGAAGTCAATGGTGATGCTATCTGGTATGAATACAATGCTCAGGCAGGGATACCGGAAGTATCAGTGATTGGCCGACCAATTGCCAATACCCAGATCTATATTCTCGATCCTATTAGACAACCTGTCCCTCTTGGCGTAGTCGGTGAAATTTATATTGGCGGAGACGGGGTAGCCAATGGCTATCTGAACCGTCTTGAACTGACAGAGGCGCGTTTTCTTGTCGACCCATTCAGTGATAAACCTAATGCACGGATGTACCGCACTGGCGATTTGGCGCGCTACCTGTCGGACGGCAATCTGGAATTTCTGGGCCGCAATGATCAGCAGGTGAAAATCCGTGGCTTCCGCATTGAACCGGGGGAAATTGAAGTGCGGTTGGCAGAACACCCGGCAGTGCATGGATCAGTAGTGCTGGCACTGGATGATGGGACGGAAAAACGGTTGGTGGCCTATGTGGTGGCGGATGCGGAAAAGGAGTTGGTCAACAATTTGCGTACCCACCTAAGTTCGGTTCTGCCGGATTATATGGTGCCGGCGGCGTTTGTGCGTCTGGATAGCTTCCCGTTAACCGCTAACGGCAAACTTGACCGAAGGGCATTGCCAGCACCGGATAGAGAAGCGTTTGCCCGTCAACGCTATGAGGTGCCGCAAGGGGAAACCGAAACAGTGTTGGCGGCGATTTGGCGTGAACTGCTGGGAATTGAACAAGTCAGCCGACATGACAATTTCTTTGCCCTGGGTGGACATTCACTGTTAGCGGTGCAAATGATGAATATTGCCGCTGGGCAGGGTTTGAGTTTCACGTTAAATATCTTGTTCCAGTTCCCCGTGTTGACTGAATTGGCGGCAAAAATCACCTCAGATCCTCTGCTTCAACTGCAAAGTAGCGCCATATCAGTACGGTCTGGTGGAACAGGGTTGCCGCTATTCTTCGTTCCTAGTGGTATGGGAGATTATTCGTATGTCTTCGGGCTGTCTCAGCATATTTCATCGGGTTACCCGATTTATGTGTTGCCTTGGCCTTCCATCAATGAAGGACTAATGTCAACGATAGAGGTGCTAGCTATCAGGATGGTCACCTTTATAAAGGTTGTTCAACCGACTGGCCCGTACCGGATATGCGGTTATTCTTCGGGTGGTGTACTGGCTTACGCTATTGCGCAGCAACTTTTGAACGCCGGTGAGATAGTTAATTTTCTCGGATTGATTGATACGTTAGCGCCTCATTATTTTGGGAAAGAGGCCATGCAACCCAAATACCATTTCTTTACTGAGTTGGCCCGGCAGTCAGAGGAGTGTCCAGAAAAGATTGCGATGTTGTACCAGCGTATTGATGAATTGAATTTGGCGCAGTTTATTGAAGCAGCTCAGGAACTGGCATTATATCCCGCCAATCTGAGTGCTGACTTAATGGCAAAACGTTGGGAACAGATAGAGCATTATGAGCAAATAGTCAGAGATTATGAGCCACCAGTATTAGCGGTAACGTTGCATCAGTTTTATGCGATGGAAACTTACTCGTCTATTTCTTTTGTGACGGATAAAAAGTTAGAGTCTTTAAATATCGATCCATCGCTAGGTTGGGCACAGATAATATCTGATACTTCGCTTAAGTTAATAGCTATTCCGGGTGACCACTTTAGTTTATTGGAAAATGATGAGAATAAAATTGCTTTAGTTCATGCCTTGAATATGGCGTTAGTAATCGATTGTGATAAGGGATCGGTGTAATATTAATATATTGATAATTTAACGTTGGTTTGACAATCCGGTATATATTATTTATGCCGGATTGTTTTTATTTCAAAAAATAAGAGAAGTGATAATTACCATATGAGTTATTTAGTCAAGTTTTTACTATTATTGATTGGGGTTTAATCTAATCTGGTTTTTTCTATATATAAAAATATATTTCATTGTGTGGTTTTTGTTTTCATAAATCGTTAAGGATAATTAATGTAAGTTTTAAGAATAGCCATATATTTTTCGTTGTTAATGTTGGCTAATTTAATTAAAAAATTTGGTTTTGACATTAAAATAATGAGTGATAATTAACATGAAAATTGAATAATGTAATCTCTATATGTTTTCCTGCTGTATGGAAATTAGATAATATTGGAATAAAACTACAGGTTAATAAATGTAGTAGGGTGTAAAATAAATTACCCTGTAGAACGATTTACTTGAGATATATTGTTTTGTAATTAATGGTTCATTATGTAACCTATTGTTTTAAACAATAATGTTTATTGTAAGATAGTGTGTAATAAAGCCATTTCTAGTTTTAAATTGTTTCTATACGGTATTAAATATAATCACATTTATATCGACTTTATAATCTTATTATTATAAAAAAATATAATGGATTTAATTTGAATTTGTATTGGTTCGTTTACGGTATTTACATTAACGATATTATTTATTTGTTGAAAAATAGTGTGTTATGAATTACTTTTAACCCAGTCTTATATTTTCAAATAATTGAATATATAGGGTGGTTTGTAAATGTTGAATAAGTTACATTTGTAATTGAGCTATTAGTTAATTATTAAGATAAAGAATTTATTTTATAAGTAATTATCAAAGTAAACTTTTTTGATAATTTATTTATTTTATCTTTATAAATATATAATTTGTTTTTGAAATAATTTCAATTAGATATTAATAGAGAATAGATAAAATACAATGGTGATTTGGTATTTATGCATAATTAAATGCAGTTAACGGTTCCATTTTAAATGATGGAATTCAATATTAGCCAATTAAAATTGCAGTAAATCAATCGAACTTATCTAAAAAACGGGAACAAAAATGGAATGTCTTATTCCGAAGCATAAAATAAGTTATTTATTCCGTTGTCAGGAAAATTAATGTCAAGAAATTGTTAATTGCTTGTTGTTGACGAGGCTATAGCATCCCGTATCTGAATATCTTGAATTGATATCAGATGTGTCCGTTTTTATTTCTTGGGGGCAAGAAGTGAGAAAGAAATATTGGTGATGGTTGTCAGAAATGACAGTTTTCAAATTTCTAACAGATTCGTTGAGGTAGTAAATGAAAGATAGTATCGCTCAAGCAGGAAGTGATTTTAAAGCTGAACTCTTCTCTCAGACGTCAGAAAATATAACCAACGTAAATGACACTTTACCACCGACTCAAAATGTAAAGAATATTCCCCAGACGTTGACATCCAGTGAATCATTTTGGTGCGAACGTCTTGCTGCTTTGCAACCCCTCCAATTACCTTTTGAAACCGCCGGAGAGCAAGTAGAACCCAGTTGGGTAATAAGCGACTGGCAGCTCCCGTTGCCAAAAAACGGTGAAGAGGAACCATTACAAACATTGTTGCAGGCATTCGTTATCTACCTTGCGCGTTTGACTCAGCAGACGGTATTCCAAATCGGTTGGTACGTGGATGGGGTAAACGATAAGTCGGTAGATTTGGCACCAGTGGTGCCAATGGTCGTTGAGATGGAGTTTGATAAGCCCTGGCATGTGGTAGCGAATTGGCTGGATGGTGAGCTAGCCCGGTTGGCCCGGCACCGCACATTTAGTCGAGATCTCCTCGCGAGCGCTCCTTCATTGTGGGCTATTCCTGCGTTGACAAACCACCGGCCGTGGCGAATTGCCATTGCTGTCATAGCGGAGGATAGGCCGTGTGATCAGACGGTGCCGGGCGAATTGCTGACGTTCCAAATCAATGCGCAGGGTGGTTTTCGTTGGATCTACGATGAGAATCGCCTGAGCACGGAAGTGATTCTGCGCATGGGTGAACATTTACAGATGCTGGCAGCGTCAAAAAGGCAGGGAGAGGAAGTTCCTATTTGGCAGCTTAATGTGTTATCTGAGGCTGAACGTACCTTGCTATTGGAAACCTGGAACGCCACGGAAACCCCTTATCCTGACCCGGTATGTATTCATCAATTGTTTGAACAACAGGCAGAGCAAGCCCCGCACGCCACGGCGTTGGAATACCAAGAACAGACCCTCAGTTATGCGGAATTGAATATTCGTGCTAACCGGCTGGCTCATCAATTGATTGCGCTGGGCGTCACACCAGACCGGCGGGTCGCGATTTGTGTGGAACGTTCCCCGATGATGGTGGTGTCATTGCTGGCCGTGCTGAAAGCCGGTGGGGCTTATGTGCCGTTGGATTCAACTTATCCGCGGGAACGTCTGGCATATATCCTGAGCGATAGTGCACCGTCAGTGGTGCTGGTTGATAAAGCTGGCCGTGCGGCGCTGGGCGAACAGGCGCTGGTAGGAGTGACGGTATTTGATCCGAATATCCAACTTGACCAGCCCGACAGCAATCCGCAGATCCCGGCATTAACACCACAGCATCTGGCCTATGTGATTTACACCTCCGGCTCAACCGGACAGCCGAAAGGGGTGATGGTGGAACATCAGGCGATTTATCAACGTTATCTGGGTTTTAATGACACCTATGCCGTCACTGTACAAGACCGGCTATTGCAATTTGCCGCGTTTGCGTTTGATGTTTCAGTGGAGGATTTCTTCTCGTCATTATGCAACGGCGCCACACTGGTTATCCGGGATGATAGCTGGCTGGCTTCGATACCGGAATTTATTGCCTTAACCCGACAATATCGTATTACGGTGATGTCACTGCCGACTTTATTCTGGTCTGAACTGGCAGCTAGAGATAATGGATTGCCGCTGCCGGATTGTCTCCGGCTCATCATCATTGGGGGTGAGGCGGTGAAAAAGAGTGCCATTCAGGAGTGGTTTAGACAAGCAGGCCATCGGCCTCGGTTGTTGAATGGTTATGGCCCGACGGAAAACACCGTGACGGTGACCTATAAGGACGTGTTATCCCCGGACGATGCCCGTTCTATCGGCCGACCAGCTAAAAATGCCCGTATCTACCTGCTAGACAAATATGGCGAACTGGTACCCGCAGGTTGCGTGGGCGAGATGTATATTGGTGGCGTGGGCGTGGCTCGGGGTTATCTCAACCGGCTAGCGTTGAGCGTGGAACGTTTTATGCTGGATAATTTTAGTCCGGTGTCCGGCGAACGGATGTATCGCTCTGGGGATTTGGCCCGCTACCTGCCGGATGGGGACCTCGAATTTCTGGGCCGTAACGATGAACAGGTTAAAATTCGCGGTTTCCGGATTGAACTGGGGGAAATTGAAACCCGACTGATGGAACACCCGGCGGTACAAGAGGCAGCGGTGCTGGCATTGGATGGCGATCAGGGCAAACGGCTGGTGGCTTATGTGGAGGCGAAAGCGAATGAGAGATTGGCTGCTGATTTGCGTGAATACCTGAGTGCCATTTTGCCTGACTATATGGTGCCGGTGGCCTTTGTGCGTCTGGATAGCTTCCCGCAGACCCCGAGTGGCAAGTTAGATCGCCGGGCGTTGCCTGCGCCAGGGGAAGACGATTTTGCCCGTCAGATTTATGAAGCCCCACAAGGGAAGGCTGAGATCACTCTGGCGGACATCTGGCGTGAGTTATTGGGTATTGAACAAATAAGCCGGCATGACAGTTTCTTTGCGTTGGGTGGTCATTCCCTACTCGGCGTGCAGATGATTGAGCGTCTGCGTCGCTTGGGTTTGACACTGACGGCGCGTGATCTGTTCCAGTCGCCGGTGCTGTCAGCATTGGCTAAAACGTTGGGACAGCATCAGGCTGTGATAGTCCCGCCTAACGTCATCACGCCGACAACTACTGCGCTGATGCCGGAGATGTTGCCGCTGATTGATTTGAGTCAGACTGACATTGACCGTATCGTCGAGCAAGTGCCGGGCGGGATAACCAATATTCAGGATATCTATGCGTTGTCGCCGTTGCAGGACGGTATCTTGTTCCACCACCTGTTGGAACAGGCAGGTGACCCCTATCTGGTGCTCTATCCGGTGGCCTTTGCTAACCGGTCTTTACTGGAACGTTATCTGGCGGCGGTACAACAGACGGTTGATCGCCATGATATCTTGCGGACGGCGTTTATTTGGCAAGGATTATCAGTTCCAGCGCAGGTGGTCTGGCGTCAGGCACGGTTGCCCGTGACAGAACTGACGCTAGACCCGGCGGACGGTCCAGTCATTGATCAGTTAACTCGGCGTTTTGATCCCGTTCAATATCGTCTTGACTTGAGTCAAGCGCCGCTACTGCATTTTGTTATCGCTCAGGAAGCCGATGGCCGCTGGTTCTTACTGGAATTGCAGCATCATTTGATTGGCGACCATGAAACGATGGAAATGATGCACCGTGAAGTGCAGGCCTATTTTACCGGACAGGGGGAGCATCTGCCTGCGCCGGTGCCGTTTCGTAATCTGGTGGCTGAGGCACGGTTGGGAGTGAGTCAGGAAGCGCATACCCGTTTCTTCACCGACATGTTGGCGGCAGTGGATGAGCCAACGTTGCCGTTTGGGCTGACAGGTGTGCATCGTGATGGATCTCAGAAGACGGAATCCCACTGGATGTTGGTTCCTGAGCTAAATGACCGTTTGCGCAGTCAGGCCCGGCGTTTGGGCGTCAGTCTGGCGGCGTTGTGTCATCTGGCTTGGGCGCAAGTGTTATCGCGTACCAGCGGACAGGAGAAAGTGGTGTTTGGTACCGTTCTATTTGGGCGCATGGCAGTGGGGGAAGGAATGGGGTTGTTTATCAATACCCTACCGCTGCGGCTGGATATCGATGAGACCCCGGTACGGGACAGTGTGCGGGAGGCGCATCTGCGGCTGGCTGAATTGTTGGAGCATGAGCATGCTCCATTGGCGTTGGCTCAACGATGCAGTGGAGTTGACAGCGGTACGCCGCTCTTTAGTGCCTTGTTGAACTATCGCCATAATGAGCAGCCGGATCCTTTGGATGAAACAATGACCGGGATTGAATTCCTGGGTGAACAAGAGCGAACTAACTATCCGTTTGTGCTGTCGGTAGAGGACGGTGGCTCTACGCTGGGTCTGACCGCTCAAGTCGTGCGGCCGTTTGATCCGGAAAGTCTATGCGGTTATATGCAACAGGCACTGGAGAGTCTGGTGGAAGCGCTGGAGCAAACCCCGGAAATGCCCGTTCGGGTATTGGATATCCTGCCGGAAGTGGAGCGTATTTTGTTGCTGGAAACCTGGAACGCGACGGAAACCGTCTACCCAGATCAGTTATGTGTCCATCAGTTGTTTGAACAGCAGGTGGAGAAAACTCCAGCGGCGACAGCGCTGATCGCAGGAGATAAAACGCTAAGCTATACGGAACTGAATACCCGTGCTAACCGGCTGGCTCATCAGTTAATCGAACAAGGAGCTTGTTCCGGTGATCATATTGCGCTTCTGCTAGAACGATCGATAGAACTGGTGGTGGCCCAGTTGGCCATTCTTAAAGTCGGTGCCGTTTACGTGCCGGTTGATCCCAGTATGCCGGATGAGCGGAAAAACTGGCTGATAAGTGATTGTTCCGCCCGGTTGCTGCTCACTGATACACAGGCTGATATTCCGGCGAACCTGACTGTTCCGCTGTTGCGTCTCTCGGATGAATCAGACACGGACGGAAGAGAGGAAGAGTGCCTCAACCCTGATTTGCCGTGTTCCAGTACCGAGTTAGCGTATATCATGTACACCTCCGGTTCTACCGGTACACCCAAAGGGGTCTTGGTACCGCATCGTGCGGTGGTCCGACTGGTCATCAATAATGACTATGCTGAAATCGGACCGGATGACCGAGTTGCCTTTACGGCTAATCCGGCTTTCGATGCTAGTACGTTTGAAGTTTGGGCACCGTTGCTCAGCGGCGGGGCGTTAGTGGTTATTGACCGCGCCACGTTATTAACACCACAGGAGTTAGTACCGGTTTTACAGGCTCACCACATCACAGTGCTGTGGCTAACTATCGGGTTGTTTAACCGACTGGCGGCAGAGTTATCTCCGGTTCTGCCGCAGATAAAGATTCTGATTTTCGGGGGAGATATACCCGATTTACAGGTGATTGCTCAGGTTCTAAATAATCGCCCGCCACAACAACTCTTGCAGGCTTATGGTCCCAGTGAGGGAACCACTTTTACCACTATGTATCCTATCGTGGCATTAACGCAGGGAGTGACTCGTATCCCCATTGGCCGACCGATAGCCAATACACGTATTTATCTGCTGGATGCTTACGGTCAGCCGGTGCCGACAGGTGCGATCGGTGAGATTTATGTGGGGGGAGATGGGGTTGCTTGCGGCTATCTTAATCGCCCTGACCAGACTGCGGAACGTTTCCTGACAGATCCATTTAGTGATCAACCGGATGCGCGTATGTACCGGACCGGGGATTTAGCCCGTTATCTGCCGGACGGTAATCTGGAATTTCTGGGCCGCAATGACCAACAGGTTAAAATCCGCGGCTTCCGCATTGAGCCGGGAGAAATTGAGACGCGTCTGGTGGAGCATTCGGCGGTGCGTGAGGCGGCTGTGTTGGCGCTGGGTGATGGGTCGGACAAACGGCTGGTGGCCTATGTGGCGGCGGAAGCCCATGAGGGGCTGGCGATTACTCTGCGTGATCATCTGAGTGCCATTTTACCTGATTATATGGTGCCGTCAGCTTTTGTGCGTCTGGATGCTTTCCCGTTAACCCCGAACGGTAAGCTGGATCGTCGGGCGTTACCGGCACCGGACGAAGAGGCGTTTGCCCGCCAGGTTTATGTTGCGCCACAAGGCGAAACGGAAATGGCGCTGGCGACGATTTGGCGTGAATTACTGGGGATTGAGCAGGTCAGTCGGTATGACAGCTTTTTTGCGTTGGGCGGCCACTCGTTGCTGGCTGTGCGGATGGTTGAACACCTGCGTCACTTGGGGTTGACGCTGGCAGTGCGTGACCTGTTCCAGTCGCCAGTGTTGTTTGAATTGGCGCAAACATTGGGGCAGCACCCGGTTATGGTGGTGCCATCGAATGTGATTACGTCAGCGACGACGAAAATCACCCCGGAAATGTTGCCGCTAATTGATCTGACTCAGGCTGAGATTGACCGTATCGTCGGGCAGGTGCCGGGTGGGATGACTAATATTCAGGATATCTATGCCCTGTCACCGTTGCAGGACGGTATTTTGTTCCACCATTTATTGGCAAACGAAGGTGATCCGTATCTGGTGGTCAGTCAAATGGCTTTTGCTGACCGGTCTCTGCTAGATCGTTATTTGGCGGCAGTGCAACAGGTGATTGATCGCCACGATATTCTGCGCACTGCCTTTATCTGGCAAGGGTTGTCAGTGCCGGCACAGGTAGTCTGGCGTCAAACGTCCTTATTAGTGACTGAATTGATGCTGGACCCGGTTGATGGGTCGGTTAGCGATCAACTGGCTCGACGTTTTGATCCCCGTCATTATCGTCTCGATTTGGGTCAGGCACCGCTGTTACGTTTTGTGGTGGCGCAGGAGACCGATGGCCGCTGGTTCTTACTGGAATTGCAACATCACCTGATTGGTGACCATACCACAATGAAAGTGATGAACCGTGAAGTGCGGGCGTACCTTGCCGGGCAAGGGAATAGCCTGCCTGACCCGGCTCCTTTCCGCAATTTGGTGGCTCAAGCCCGGCTAGGGGTGAGTCAGGAAGCGCATATCCGCTTCTTTACTGACATGTTGGCGGAGGTGGATGAGCCTACGCTGCCGTTCGGGCTGGCGGATGTGCATCGTGATGGCTCTCAGGAGATAGCATCCCACCGGCTGCTGACGGCCAGCTTGAATGACCGCCTGCGTAGCCAAGCCCGACGTTTGGGGGTCAGTCTGGCGGCGTTGTGTCATTTGGCTTGGGCACAGGTGCTGTCGTGTACCAGTGGTCAGGAGAAAGTGGTGTTTGGCACCGTGCTGTTTGGGCGCATGACTGCGGGAGAAGGGGCTGACAATGGTATGGGGCTGTTTATCAATACTCTGCCGTTACGGCTGGATATGGATGATACGCCGGTACGCGATAGTGTACAGGCCGTACATACCCGGCTGGCGGGATTGTTGGAACATGAGCATGCTTCACTGGCGTTGGCTCAGAGATGCAGCAGGGTTGCCAGCGGTACGCCGCTTTTTAGTGCCTTAATGAACTACCGACATAATGATCAGCTTGATCCTTTGGATGAAACGATAGAGGGGATTGAATTCCTAGGCGAACAGGAGAGCACTAACTATCCCTTTGGAATGTCGGTGGAGGACGATGGCGCCACGCTGGGGCTGATCGCTCATGTGGTGCAACCGTTTGATCCAGAAAGCTTGTGCAGTTATATGCAGCAGGCGCTGGAGAGTTTGGTAGAGGCCCTTGAGCAGGCTCCAGAGGTACCGGTACGAACACTGAACATCCTGCCTGAAACGGAACGCACGTTGTTACTGGAAACTTGGAACGCCACGGAGACCCCGTATCCTGACGCGTTATGTATTCATCAGTTGTTTGAACAACAGGTGGAGAAAACCCCTGATGCGACGGCGTTGGTGTATCAAGAGCAGACGCTGAGTTATGCCGAATTAAATACCTGCGCCAACCGGTTGGCCCATCAACTGATTGCATGTGGCGTAACACCGGAACAACAGGTGGCGATTTGCGTGGCACGCTCACCGACGATGGTGGTGGCATTGTTGGCGGTACTGAAAGCGGGTGGGGCCTATGTGCCGCTGGACCCAACTTACCCGGGGGAGCGTCTGACGTATATCCTGAATGATACTGCCCCATCAGTGGTATTGGCGGATGCGACCGGACAGGCCGCACTGGGTGACGAAGCGCTGGCTGGGCTGACGGTAATTGACCCGAATATCCAGCCTGACCAACCGGACAGCAATCCATTAGTGACTGCATTAACGCCACAGCATCTGGCTTATGTGATTTACACCTCTGGTTCAACCGGGCAGCCGAAAGGGGTGATGGTAGAACATCAGGCGGTGTATCAACGTTATCTGGGTGTTAATGAACTCTATGCCGTCACCGAGCAAGACCGGGTGTTGCAATTTGCCGCTTTTGCGTTTGATGTTTCAGTGGAAGAGTGCTTCTCGTCATTATGCAACGGAGCCACGCTGGTAATTCGTGATGATAGCTGGCTGGCTTCAATGGCGGAATTTATTGCCTTAGCCCGGCAAAACCGTATCACGGTGATGTTTCTGCCGACTTTGTTCTGGTCTGAACTGGCGGCCAGAGATAACGGATTGCCGTTGCCGGATGGTCTCAGGCTCATCATTATTGGCAGTGAGGCGGTCAAAAAGAGCGCCATTCAGGATTGGTTTAAGCAGGAAACCTACCAACTCCGGCTATTGAACGCTTATGGCCCGACGGAAAATACCGTGACGGCGACCTGTAAAGAAATATTATCCCCGGCAGATGATCGTTCTATCGGTCGGCCGATTAGGAATACTCGTGTCTACTTACTGGATAGAAACAGGCAACCTGTGCCATTGGGCTGCGTTGGAGAAATATATATTGGTGGCGTGGGGGTGGCACGGGGTTATCTGAACCGGCTGGCATTGAGCGAGGAACGTTTTATACCGGATCCCTTTAATCCGATGTCCGATGCGCGGATGTATCGCACCGGAGATTTGGCCCGCTACCTGCCGGACGGTGAATTGGAATTCCTGGGGCGTAACGACCAACAGGTTAAAATTCGCGGCTTCCGGGTTGAGCTAGGGGAAATTGAAGCCCGGCTGGTGGAACACCCGGCGGTGCAAGAGGCGGCGGTGCTGGTGCTGGATGACGGGCAAGACAAACGGCTGGTCGCCTATGTGGCGGCGGAAGCGAATGAGGGTTTGGCTGCCCGTTTGCGTGAACACCTGAGTGCAGTTTTACCTGACTATATGATACCGGCGGCCTTTGTACGTCTGGATAGCTTCCCGCAGACGCCGAATGGCAAGTTAGATCGCCGAGCATTGCCGGCACCGGGGGAAGCGGCGTTTGCCCGTCAGGTTTATGAAGCCCCGCAAGGGAAGATAGAAACGATGCTAGCGGCTGTCTGGTGTGAATTGTTGGGTGTTGAGCAGATTAGTCGATATGACAGCTTCTTTGCGTTGGGCGGCCATTCACTGCTCGCCGTGCGCATGATTGAACGATTGCGGCGTATCGGTCTGGGGATATCGGTACAAACGCTATTTCAACATCCAACACTCTGTGTTCTGGCGCAGTCTCTGGTTCAGCATGATGAAATCCAGGTGCCTGACAACGGTATTACACCGGATACGACGGTACTGACACCGGCGATGTTGCCGCTGATCGATTTAACTCAGGCTGACATTGACTGCATCGTCGGACAGGTACCGGGCGGGATGGCGAATATTCAGGATATCTATGCGCTGTCACCGTTGCAGGATGGCATTTTGTTCCACCATCTGCTGGAGAATGAAGGTGATACCTATCTGTTAATTAGCCAGATGGTTTTTGCTGACCGGGCGCTGTTGGATCGTTATTTGATGGCGATTCAACGGATAATTGATCGGCACGATATTCTGCGTACCGCCTTTATTTGGCAAGGATTGTCAGTGCCGACGCAGGTGGTCTGGCGTCAGGCCCCATTGTCAGTGACGGAACTGACAATGAACCCGGCTGACGGCTCAGTCAGTGACCAGTTAACCCGGTGTTTTGATCCCGCTCACTATCGTCTTGACCTGAGTCAAGCCCCATTATTGCGTTTTGTTATCGCGCAGGAAACGGATAGTCGTTGGTTGTTACTGGAATTACATCATCACTTGATCGGTGACCATGAAACGATGGAAGTGATGCACCGCGAAGTTCAGGCGTATCTGACGGGTGAGGAGGAGAGTTTACCGGTGCCGGTTCCTTTCCGCAATTTGGTGGCGCAGGCCCGGTTGGGTGTCAGTCAGGAAGAGCATACCCGCTTCTTTACCGAGATGCTGGCGGAGGTGGATGAACCTACGTTGCCGTTTGGATTGACGGAGGTACATCGTGACGGTTCGCAGGTGACGGAATTCCACCGGATGTTGGTTCCTGAGCTAAATGACCGTCTGCGCAGTCAAGCCCGACGTTTGGGGGTCAGTCTGGCGGCGCTGTGTCATCTGGCTTGGGCACAGGTGTTGTCTTGTACCAGCGGTCAGCAGAGTGTCGTGTTTGGTACGGTGCTGTTTGGGCGTATGCAGGCGGGGGACGGTGCTGACAATGGCATGGGATTGTTTATCAATACCTTGCCGTTGCGGCTGGATATCGATGAGACTCCGGTACGGGACAGCGTGCAGGCCGCCCATACCCGACTCGCCGGATTATTGGCGCATGAGCATGCTTCATTGGCACTGGCTCAGCGTTGCAGTAGGGTTGCCAGCGGTACGCCACTCTTTAGTGCGCTGTTGAATTATCGGCATAATGCTTTGCCGGCAACGTCAGATGAACTGATCAGTGGTATTGAATTTCTTGGTGGACAGGAGCGAACCAACTACCCATTTGTGCTGTCGGTGGAGGATTTTGGTGAATCTCTGGGGCTGACGGCTCAGGTAGTACAACCGTTTGATCCGGAAAGCCTATGCGGTTATATGCAACAGGCGCTGGAGAGTCTGGTAGAAGCTTTGGAGCAAGCGCCGGAGACACCGATACGGGGGTTGAACATCTTGCCTGAAACGGAACGCAGGTTGTTGCTGGAAACTTGGAACGCCACGGAAACCGCCTATCCTGATGCGTTATGTATTCATCAATTGTTTGAGCAGCAAGTGGAGAAAACCCCAGAGGCGACGGCGCTGATAGCGGGCGATAAAACCCTAAGCTATACGGAACTGAATACCTGTGCTAACCGATTGGCTTATCAGTTAATCGAACAGGGGATTCGTCCGGATGACCATATTGCGCTCCTGTTAGAACGTTCGATAGAACTGGTGGTGGCCCAATTGGCTATTCTCAAAGCCGGCGCTGTTTACGTGCCGGTTGATCCCAGTATGCCGGATGAGCGGAAACATTGGCTGATAAGTGATTGTTCCGCCCGGTTGCTGCTCACTGATACACGGGCTGATATTCCGGCTAACTTGACTATTCCGCTGTTGCGTCTCTCTGATAAGAAAAGTACGAACAGAGAGCAAGATCATGTCAACCCTGATTTGCCGCGTTCCAGCGCCGAATTAGCGTATATTATGTACACCTCCGGCTCTACCGGCACACCCAAAGGGGTTTTGGTACAGCATCGTGCTATGGTCCGGCTGGTCATCAATAATGGCTATGCTAACATCGGACCGGAGGATCGGGTTGCCTTTACAGCTAATCCAGCTTTCGATGCCAGCACGTTTGAAGTTTGGGCACCGTTGCTTAATGGTGGTGCTTTAGTGGTTATCGACCGCGCCACCTTATTGACACCGCAGGAGTTAGTGCTGACTTTACAGGAGCACCGCATCACAGTTCTGTGGCTGACTATCGGGTTGTTTAACCGGCTGGCGGCAGAGTTATCTCCCATTCTTCCGCAAATTAAAATTCTGATTTTCGGGGGAGATATACCCGATTTACAGGTGATTGCTCAGGTTCTGGATAATCGTCCACCACAACAACTCTTGCAAGCCTATGGTCCGAGTGAAGGCACCACCTTTACCACCATGTATCCTATCGAGGTGTTACCGCAAGGAGCGAGCCGGATACCTATAGGTCGGCCAATAGCGAATACGCGTGTTTATCTGCTGGATGCTTACGGTCAGCCGGTACCGCCAGGTGTGATCGGTGAGATTTATGTCGGTGGTGATGGGGTCGCCCAAGGTTATCTCAATCGTCCTGAGTTAACCGCCGAACGTTTTCTTGTCGATCCGTTCAGTGATAACCCGGATGCCCGCATGTACCGAACTGGGGATTTGGCTCGCTATTTGCCGGACGGTAATCTGGAGTTCATGGGCCGTAATGACCAGCAGGTTAAAATCCGGGGCTTCCGAATTGAACCGGGGGAAATTGAGGCGCGTTTAGTAGAGCACCCGGCGGTGCGTGAAGCGGCTGTGTTGGTGTTAGGTGATGGACCCGACAAACGGCTGGTGGCTTATGTGGTGGCACTCGCGGATGACGGGCTGGTGAATAGCTTGCGTACTCACCTGAGTAAAATTCTGCCTGATTATATGGTGCCGTCAGCCTTTGTGCGTCTGGATGCGTTTCCGTTGACGCCGAACGGTAAGCTGGATCGTCGGGCGTTACCGGCACCGGACAGTAAAGCCGTTGCCCGTCAGGTTTACGTAGCGCCACAAGGCGAAACGGAAATGACGCTAGCGGCGATTTGGCGTGAATTACTGGGGATTGAACAGGTTAGTCGATATGACAGCTTCTTTGCGTTGGGCGGCCATTCACTGCTCGCTGTACGCATGATTGAACGCTTGCGTCATTTGGGGTTGACATTGGCGGCGCGTGATCTGTTCCAGTCGCCGGTGCTGTCAGATTTGGCCCAAACGTTGGGACAGCATCAGGCCATAATCGTGCCGGCTAACGTCATCACCCCGGCAACCGCGGCGTTGACACCGGAAATGTTGCCACTGATTGATCTAACTCAGTCAGAGATTGACCGTATCGTCGGGCAAATGCCGGGCGGAGTTGCCAATATTCAGGATATCTATGCCTTATCGCCGTTGCAGGACGGTATTTTGTTCCATCACTTATTGGCAAACAAAGGGGACCCCTATTTATTAACCGGTCAGATGGTCTTTACTGAGCGGACTTTGCTGGACCGTTATCTGGCGGCGGTGCAACAGGTGGTAAATAGACACGATATCTTGCGTACCGCTTTTATCTGGCAAGGGCTTTCAGTGCCTGCCCAAGTGGTTTGGCGTCAGGCATCCTTGTCGGTGACTGAGTTGACATTGAACCCAGGCGATGGACCGGTTAGCGGGCAATTGGCTGAGCATTTTGATCCCCGTCACCATCGTCTGGACCTGAGCGAAGCACCGTTATTGCGCTTTGTGGTAGCACAGGAGACTGATGGCCGTTGGATTGTACTGCAATTGCTGCATCATCTGATTGGCGACCATACCACGCTGGACGTGATGAACCGTGAAGTACAAGCTTATCTGGACGGACTGGAGGAGAGCCTGCCAACACCGACGCCTTTCCGCAATTTGGTAGCGCAGGCCCGGCTGGGGGTGAGTCAGGAAGCGCATATCCGCTTCTTTACCGAAATGCTGGCGGAGGTGGATGAACCTACATTGCCGTTCGGATTGACGGAGGTGCATCGTGATGGCTCCCAAGTGACGGAATCGCAGCAGATGTTGGCACCTGAGCTGAATGACCGTTTACGCAGTCAAGCCCGGCGTTTGGGGGTAAGTTTGGCGGCTTTATGTCATTTGGCTTGGGCGCAGGTGTTGTCGCGTACCAGCGGACAGGAACAGGTGGTGTTCGGTACCGTAATATTTGGACGCATGGCGGTGGGGAAAGGGGTTGACAGCGGCATGGGGCTGTTTATCAATACATTACCATTGCGGTTGGACATGGATGATACGCCGGTGCGTGATAGTGTTCGGGCGGCGCATAATCGGTTGGCGGGATTGTTGGAACATGAGCATGCCTCACTGGCGCTGGCCCAGCGTTGCAGTGGTGTGCAGGATGGCATTCCACTGTTTAGCGCCCTGTTGAACTACCGACATAATGAGCAACCAGATCCTTTGGATGAAACGATGGACGGCGTTGAATTCCTTGGTGCGCAGGAATTTACCAACTATCCGTTTGCCTTGTCGGTGGAAGATTTTGGTGATGCGCTAGGGCTGACTGCTCAAGTGATCCAGCCGTTTGAGCCTGAACGGGTATGTGGCTATATGCAACAGGCACTGGAAAGCTTGGTGGAGGCATTGGAACAGACCCCGGAAACGCCGGTACGGACATTGAACATCCTACCTGAAATTGAAAGTACGTTGATGCTGAGAACTTGGAATGCGACGGAAACCTCGTATCTTGAACTGTTATGTATTCATCAATTGTTTGAACAACAGGTGGAGCAAACCCCGGACGCGACCGCGTTAGTGTATGAGGAGCAAACTTTCAGCTATGCCGAATTAAATGCCCGCGCTAACCGGCTAGCCCATCAGCTAATTGCGCTAGGTGTAGAACCGGACCAGCGGGTGGCGATTTGCGTGGCACGTTCACCGGCGATGGTGGTGGGATTATTGGCGGTGCTGAAAGCTGGCGCGGCTTATGTGCCGTTAGATCCGGATTATCCAGGTGAACGTCTATCGCATATTTTGGCTGATGTCTCACCGGTTATTTTACTGGCCGATGCCGTCGGGCGTACAGTGTTGGGCGAAAACGTGCTTACCGGGCTGACAGTACTTGATCCGAATACATTGCCTGACCTGCCAGACAGCAATCCACAGATACCTGAATTGACCTCACGACATCTGGCGTATGTGATTTACACCTCCGGCTCTACTGGCACACCAAAGGGCGTGATGGTTGAACATAGGCAACTGGTCAGTCAAATTACTTCGCTGAACATGAAGTGGTCGCTCAACGTATCTGACCGTATATTACAATTTTGCAACCCCTCTTTTGACGTTTGTGCATCAGAAATATTTTGCGCAATAACACAGGGGGCACAATTAGTCTTAAGGACAAATCAGTGGCTCTTGAGTGCGCAGGCGTTCTGGCGTCTGTGCGAGTCTTATAAAATTACCTACATGGCGATACCGGCCCAATTCTGGCGGATAATATCAAATGTTAATAAAGGCGATATCTATCAGGGCCTAAGGATTATTTGCATTGGTGGGGAAGCGATACCTGATCATGAGTTACAACGTTGGCTATCGACTCACGGTGAATACCCTGTTCTGGCGAATTGTTATGGTCCTACAGAAGCCACGATTACTACAACGACATCCTGCCTAAACGAGGGGGTAGGGCAAGCCAATATCATTGGCCGTCCGCTGCCGAATACACGGGTTTACCTGCTCGACGTTCAGGGGCAGCCAGTACCGTTAGGCGTTGTGGGGGAATTGTATATTGGGGGCGCTGGTGTCGCACGGGGTTATTTCAACCGTGCTGAACTGACTGCGGAATACTTCCTGACTGATCCGTTTAGCGATAATCCAAATGCACGGATGTATCGAACCGGAGATTTGGTTCGCTACTTGCCGGATGGCAATCTGGAATTCCTGGGACGTCATGATCAACAGGTGAAAATTCGAGGATTCCGGGTTGAACCGGGTGAAATTGAGGCCCGGTTGGTGGAACATCCTGCGGTAAGTCAATCTGTGGTGCTGGCGTTGGGTGAAGGGCAGGACAAACGCTTAATTGCTTATGTGGTGGCTCAAGTGGATGAGAGGTTGGCGAATAGCCTGCGTACCCACTTGAGTGCCATTTTGCCTGACTATATGGTGCCGTCAGCCTTTGTGCGTCTTGACGCTTTTCCATTGACACCGAACGGTAAATTAGATCGTCGTGCGCTACCGGAGCCGGACAATGAAGCGTTTGCTCGTCAGGCTTATGAAGCGCCACAAGGCGAAACGGAGACCGTATTAGCGGCGATTTGGTGTGAATTGCTAGGGATTGATCAGGTTAGCCGGTATGACAATTTCTTCGCGTTGGGTGGTCACTCGTTGCTTGCTATGCGAATGATGAATCTTGCCGCCGGTCGGGGTTTGATTTTTACACTGAATGTCTTGTTCCAATTTCCGGTGTTGTCCGAATTGGCATCGAAAATTACCTCGGATTTGCTGTCTCAGCCGCAAAACAGTGCTATATCGGTGCGGCCTGATGGAGCAGGATTGCCACTATTCTTTGTTCCCAGTGGCATGGGTGATTATTCCTATGTCTTCGGATTGGCTCAACATATCCCGTTGGGCTATCCGATTTATGCGCTGCCTTGGCCATCCATCAGTGAAGAACCGATGGTAACGATGGAAGAGCAGGCAGCCAGAATGATCGCCTTGATGAAAGCCGTTCAACCGGCGGACCCATACCGGATAAGTGGCTACTCTTCTGGTGGGATATTGGCTTATGCCATTGCTCAGCGGCTTTTGAGTGCTGGTGAGCGAGTCAGTTTCTTGGGGTTGATTGATACACCTGCACCTCATTATTTTGGCAAAGAGGCCATGCAGTCCAAACATCATTTCTTCACTGAACTGGCCCGGCAGGCAGGGGAGGCGTACAAAGAAGAGGTTGCGGCGCTATACCAGCGAATTGATGAGTTGAATTTGGTTCAGTTTATTGCTGCGGCGCAAGAGTTGACGTTATATCCCGCAAACCTGCGTGCTGATGTGATTGCAAAATGTTGGGAACAGATCGAACGTTACACACAAATCGTTGCCGATTATGAGCCGTCAGCATTAGCAATAACGCTGCATCAGTTCTATGCGGTAGAACCTTCTCCTGCTGTTTTTTTTGCGGCGGATGAAAAACCAGAGTCCGTGAACATAGAACCGTCGTTAGGTTGGGAGCGAGTAATGCCTGATACTTCACTTCAGTTGATTGCTACTCCGGGTAACCATTTTAGTTTATTGGCGGATGATAAAAATAAAACCGCCTTAGCTCGGATTTTGAACAGGGTGCTGACAATCAGCTATGACGAGGAGGCGTAATACTGATATATTAAGGAAGTACTCAATTATTTAGTTCTGGTGTGATAATCCGGTATGTATTTATTATACCGGATTTTTTATGCATTAAAATAGAATAAGAGAAGTTATCATTCCCATATAAGTTATTTTTTAGGTTTCTTTGTTATTATTGTTGCTATTTTATATTGTGTGATCTCAAACGGATTTTATTGTTGATTTTATTTTGTTTTGTTGATTGCCTTGGTATCAAAATTATATCTTTAATTGTGGCGTTATTGTTGGGAATATTTATTGTAATAGATAATTATGAGAAGATAATTGAAGGTGTGAGTGGTAATGTGTTTTTTGATGGTGATATAGGCTGATTTAATTGTCCTTAATTTCATCAGCTCGCTTTGGGATATATTAGGTTTATTTTAAATACCCGTGATAATTAAAAGCCTACTTATTAGGAGTAATTGCTTTTAGCTGTTCTTATAAATGAACAGCCAGCATGGAAAGCGTGGAGAATCCGGTGTATACGCGTAGTATTTGAAGGGTGATTCTCTTCATTCTTTATGGCAAAAAATAGCAAATAAAATAATCTATACCCTATGGATTTCAAGATGCATCGCGACGGCAAGGGAGCGAATCCCTAGGAGCATAGCTAACTATGTGACTGGGGTGAGTGAGTGCAGCCAACAAAGAGGCAACTTGAAAGATGACGGGTATAAATGTATATGTTGTGAGAGGTATATAATTGAATAATATTAAATTTTATCCTATATTTCCCCGCGTGCTGGTAAATGTTACTGGGCGTCAGAAAAATAACGTCACAAAGCGATCTAATTGCAATACATCTCGTTACAATCAATATTTTATTATATCTATCATATTGTTTTATTGTTGTGAAATAATATGTAGTGAAATTAATTGTAATTTGTAATGTTTCTTTATGGTATTGAATATAATAATGTCCTTATAGGAACAAGAATAAAATTTTTTATTTGTGTAATTAAGATGGGTTATTTGTTTGGTTATTAGTGGAATTTGTATCAAAAAATGACCGATTGGTTGTTATTAATTGAGTGATGGCACAGTGTCTGAATATCTTGCATTGATATCGGATGTGTCCGTTTTTATTTCTTGGGGGCAAGAAGTAAGAAAGAAATATTGGTGATGGCTGTCAGGTATGACAGTTTTCAAATTTCTAACAGATTCGTTGAGGTAATAGATGAAAGGTAACATTGCTACAGCGGGAAATGTTCTTAAAGATGAAGCTCTCTCTCAGATGTCATGTGAAAATATAATTCATAATACGTATGATACATCGATTCCATCACGAATATGTGTTGTGGTAGGGGGAACGACCCTTGCAGTGTTCTGCGCCGAGCAAATTCTGGCGGCAGGGCATACCATACAAGCAGTGCTACCTACTGATACGGTTCTACAAACGTGGGCTGCCCGGCAAGGGATTGCTTGTGTGAACTCGGTTGATGCATTACAAGAACAAATCACGTCACAGCCTGTCGATTGGCTTTTCTCAATCGTCAACCCAATCATCCTGCCGGGGTCGCTCATTGAACAAATTCGTGGCAGTGCTTTTAATTATCATAATAGTCCTCTGCCACGCTATGCGGGCAGTCATGCAACCTCCTGGGCGTTGTTAGCTCGGGAGACTCATTACGCTATTTCTTGGCACTGCATTGAAGGTGGTGTAGATACTGGCGATATTGCTGTGCAATGGCCGGTATCGATTGAAGAACAGGATAACGCTTTCTCGTTGAATCTGAAGTGTTATCAGGCGGCTCAGAAAGGATTTGTTGAACTACTGAAAAATCTGGGGCGCGACGCACTGGTGACTTATCCTCAAGATCTCTCGCAACGGAGTTTTTATGCTCAGTCGCGTCGCCCCGATGGGGGGGGATATTTGTGTTGGGAGCAGTCGGCAGAAGTCCTGTCAGCTTTAGTGCGAGCATTGGATTTTGGGGAAAATTATTTAAATCCATTGGGTTGCACGAAACTGTTACTGAGGCATGGCCCGGTACAAATTTCTTGGCTTGAGCGGTTGAACACAGGCTCTGAGGGGATACCCGGTACGTTGATTAGTGTGGAGGAGGATGCCTGGCAGGTGACGACTGGCAGTGAGGATGTGCGGATCGGGGGATTCGCTACCCTTGAAGGTGATTTGCTGTCTGCCAGAGAGCTTGCCGATATATCGGAACTTAGGCCGGGCAAACAGCTTCCTTTACTCTCCTCACAACAAGCGCAGAATGTAAAAGATACCCTGCAAACACTCGCACCCAGTGAACCATTTTGGTATAAGCGTCTTGCCTCGCTGCAACCACTTCAGTTGCCTTTTGAAATGATTGGGAAACAGGCAGAACCCCGATGGGGAATGAGTCCCTGGCAGCCTCCATTGCTAAAAAACGCTGGAGAAGATCCATTACAGGCGTTGTTGCAGGTATTCGTTATCTATCTTGCGCGTTTGACTCAGCAGACTGAACTGCAAATCGGTTGGTGTGTGGATGAGGCAAACGATAAACCAGATATATTGGCTGGGTTGTCATCGGTGGTGCCGATGGTTGTCGAGGTAGCGTTTGATAAGCCGTGGTCTGTAGTAGCTGATTGGATTGATGATGAACTTGTTCGATTGGCAAGGCACCGCACATTTAGTCGAGATCTTCTCTCCCGTTCTCCTTCACTGCGGTCTATCCCGGAATTAAGAACAAGCCGACCATGGCAGATCGCCGTTTCTGTAATACAGGATGACAAATCGTGTGATCAGACGGTCTCTGGCGAATTGCTGACGTTCCAAATGAATGCGCAGGGCGGTTTTCGCTGGATCTATGATGAAAATCGCTTGAGTCCGGAAGTTATTCTGCGGATGAGTGAGCATTTGCAGGTACTGGCATCATCAAAAAGGATGAGTGATGAAATCCCCATTGGGCAGCTTAATTTGTTACCTGAGGCTGAACGCAAGTTGTTATTGGAAACTTGGAACGCCACGGAAACCGTCTATCCTGAGGCGTTATGTATCCATCAGTTGTTTGAACAACAAGTAGAGAAAAAACCGGAGGCAACGGCACTGATAGCTGGAGATAGAATCTTCAGTTATATGGAACTGAATACCCGCGCCAATCGGTTAGCTCGTCAACTCATCGCACAAGGGGTGTGCCCCGGTGATCATGTTGCGTTTCTGCTTGCGCGCTCTATGGAGCTGGTGGTAGCCCAATTGGCGATTCTCAAAGCCGGTGCCGTTTATGTGCCGATTGATCCCAGTGTGCCGGATGAGCGGAAAAACTGGCTGATAAATGATTGTTCCGCCAGATTATTGCTCACTGATACACAGGTGGATATTCCGGCTAACTTGGCTGTGCCGCTGTTTTGTCTCTCGGATGAGACAGACACGAGCTGTGAAGAAGATCGCATCAATCCTGACTTACCGCGTTCCAGCACTGAGTTAGCGTATATCATGTACACCTCCGGTTCTACCGGGACACCTAAAGGGGTTTTGGTGCCGCATCGTGCGGTAGTCCGGCTGGTTATCAATAATGGCTATGCTGAAATTGGACCGGATGATCGGGTGGCTTTTGCCGCTAATCCGGCTTTTGATGCCAGCACGTTTGAAGTCTGGGCGCCGTTGCTTAATGGTGGCGCATTAGTGGTTGTTGATCATGCCACTTTGCTGACGCCGCAGGCGTTTGTACAGGCTTTACAGATTCAGCGAATGACGGTTCTGTGGTTGAGTGTCGGGTTGTTTAACCGGCTGGCAGCGGAACTGTCTCCGGTTTTGCCGCAGATAAAGCTTTTGATTGTCGGCGGAGATGCTCTTGATCCCCATGTTATCAGCCAGGTACTGAACACCAGCCCGCCACAACAGCTATTAAATGGCTATGGGCCAAGTGAAGGCACCACCTTTACGGCAACATATCGAATCAATGCAGTCGCACCGGGAGCGACCAATATCCCGATCGGCCGACCGGTAGCCAACACGCGGGTTTATCTGTTGGATACTTGTGGTCAGCCGGTGCCGTTAGGGGGAGTAGGGGAGATTTATGTGGGTGGAGATGGGGTGGCCTGTGGTTATCTTAATCGGCCTGAATTGACCGCCGAGCGTTTCCTTACCGATCCGTTCAGTGATAACCCGGATGCTCACCTGTACCGCACCGGGGATTTGGCCCGCTATCTGCCGGACGGCAATCTGGAATTCTTGGGCCGAAACGATCAGCAGGTTAAAATCCGCGGCTTCCGCGTTGAACTCGGGGAAATTGAAGCCCGGTTAGCAGAGCACTCAACGGTGCGTGAAGCGGCGGTGTTGGCTCGGGGGGACGGGCAGGATAAACGGCTGGTGGCCTATGTGGCGGCGGAAGCCCATGACGGGCTGGCGAACAGTCTGCGTGCTCATCTGCAAGCTATTTTGCCTGACTATATGGTGCCGTCAGCCTTTGTGCGGCTGGATGCGTTTCCGCTAACGCCGAACGGTAAATTGGATCGTCGTGCACTACCGGCACCTGACAGTGAAGCCTTTGCCCGTCAGACTTACGAAGCGCCTCAGGGAGAAACAGAAATTGCGCTGGCGGCGATTTGGCGTGAATTACTGGGAATTGAGCAGATAAGCCGGTATGACAGCTTTTTTGCTCTGGGTGGTCATTCGCTACTCGCGATACGGGTGGTTGAACGCCTGCGTCACTTGGGATTGACACTGACGGCGCGTGATCTGTTCCAATCGCCGGTGCTGTCAGATCTGGCTCAAACGTTGGGACAGCATCAGGCTGTGATCGTACCGCCTAACGTTATTACGCCAGCAACTACGGCGCTGACGCCGGCGATGTTGCCGCTGATTGATTTGACTCAGGCTGACATTGACCGCATCGTCGGGCAGGTGCCGGGCGGGATCGCTAATATTCAGGATATCTATGCTCTGTCGCCGTTGCAGGACGGTATTTTGTTCCACCACTTACTGGCAAACGAAGGTGATCCGTATCTGTTGACGGGGCAAATGGCTTTTGCTGATCGGGCTCTGTTGGATCGTTATCTGGCGGTGGTGCAACGGGTGGTTGATCGCCACGATATCTTACGTACTGCTTTTATCTGGCAAGGATTGTCAGTACCGGCGCAGGTGGTCTGGCGTCAGGCCACTTTATCGGTGACTGAACTGACATTAAACCTGGTTGATGGTCCGGTCAGTGAGCAGTTAATCCGGCAGTTTGATCCGCGTCATCATCGTCTCGACCTGAACGAAGCGCCGTTATTGCGTTTTGTGGTGGCGCAGGAAACCGATGGCCGTTGGATACTGCTGCAATTGCTGCATCACCTGATTGGCGACCATGAAACGATGGAAGTGATGCACCGCGAAGTCCAGACGTATCTAATGGGTCAGGAGGAGAGCCTGCCTGTTCCGGTACCTTTCCGCAATCTGGTGGCTCAGGCCCGACTGGGGGTAAGTCAGGAAGAACATACCCGTTTCTTTACCGAAATGCTGGCGGAGGTGGATGAACCGACGCTGCCATTCGGGTTGACAGAGGTGCACCGCGACGGCTCACAGGTGACGGAATCCCACCGGATGTTGGCGCCTGAGTTGAATGATCGTCTGCGCGGTCAGGCTCGGCGTTTAGGGGTCAGTCTGGCGGCATTGTGTCATTTGGCTTGGGCACAGGTGTTGTCGCGTACCAGTGGTCAGGAACAAGTGGTGTTCGGCACCGTGCTGTTTGGGCGTATGCAGGCAGCGGATGGCGCCGACAACGGCATGGGGTTGTTTATTAATACCTTGCCATTGCGGTTGGATATCGATGAAACCCCGGTACGGGAAAGTGTACAGGCTGCCCAGGCCCGATTGGCTGGATTATTAGCGCATGAGCATGCGTCACTGGCGCTGGCTCAGCGGTGCAGTGGGGTTGCCAGCGGTACGCCGCTTTTTAGTGCCTTGCTGAACTATCGGCATAATGCCTTATCGGCAGCATCAGATGAACTGATTGGCGGTATTGAATTCCTTGGCATACAGGAGCGAACTAACTACCCGTTAGTGCTGTCAGTGGAGGATTTTGGCGATGCTCTGGGACTGACCGCTCAGGTAGTGCAACCGTTTGAGTCAGAACGGATATGCGGCTATATGCAACGGACGCTAGAAAGTCTGGTGGAGGCTCTTGAGCAAGCCCCGGATATGGCTGTTCGGGCATTGGAAATTCTGCCAGAAGCGGAACAGACGTTGCTGTTAAAAAGCTGGAACGCCACGGAAACCGCCTATCCTGATCAGTTATGTATCCATCAGTTGTTTGAACAACAGGTGGAGAAAACGCCTGACGCGATAGCATTAGTGTATGAAGATCAGACCCTTAGTTATGCCGAATTAAATGCCCGCGCTAACCGGTTGGCTCGTCAGCTCATCGAACAAGGGGTGTGTCCCGGTGAGCATGTTGCGCTTTTGCTCGCTCGCTCGGTGGAACTGGTGATAGCCCAATTGGCAATTCTCAAAGCTGGCGCTGTTTACGTGCCGATAGATCCCAATGTGCCGGATGAGCGGAAAAACTGGCTAATAAGTGATTGTGCAGCCAAGTTACTGCTCACCGATACGCGGGTGGATATTCCGGCGGATCTGGCTGTGCCGCTGTTTCGTCTCTCGGATGAGACAGATACAGACAACGAGGAAGATCGCCTTAACCTTGACTTACCGCGTTCCAGCACTGAGTTAGCGTATATCATGTACACCTCTGGCTCTACCGGGATACCTAAAGGCGTATTGGTGCCGCATCGTGCGGTGGTCCGGCTGGTGATCAACAATGGCTATGCTGAAATCGAACCAGATGACCGAGTGGCCTTTGCCGCTAACCCTGCTTTCGATGCCAGCACGTTTGAAGTCTGGGCTCCATTGCTTAATGGTGGCGCGTTAGTGGTCGTTGATCACGCCACTTTGCTGACGCCGTTAGAGTTTGTACAGGTTCTACAGATTCAACAAATTACTGTTCTGTGGTTGAGTGTCGGATTGTTTAACCAGCTAGTAGAAGAATTGTCTCCGGTTTTGCCGCAGATAAGGCTCTTGATTGTTGGGGGAGATGCCCTTGATCCGCATGTCATCGGTCAGGTACTGCGCACGAGTCCGCCACAGCAGCTATTAAATGGTTATGGGCCGAGTGAAGGCACCACCTTTACGACCACATACCGTATCAATGCAGTAGCACCGGAAGCGACCAACATCCCGATTGGCCGACCGGTAGCCAACACGCGGGTTTATCTGTTGGATATCTATGGTCAGCCGGTGCCGCTGGGGGTGGTCGGAGAGATTTATGTGGGGGGAGATGGGGTGGCCTGTGGTTACCTTAATCGTCCTGAATTGACCGCTGAGTGTTTCCTTGTCGATCCATTCAGTGATAACCCGGATGCCCGGATGTACCGCACTGGGGATTTGGCGCGTTATCTGCCAGACGGCAATCTGGAATTTCTGGGCCGTAACGATCAGCAGGTTAAAATCCGCGGTTTCCGCATTGAACCAAAGGAAATTGAGGCCCGGTTAGCCGAGCATCCAACGGTGCGTGAAGTGGCGGTGTTGGTACAGGGGGAAGGTCAGAATAAACGGCTGGTGGCCTATGTGGTGGAATCAGAGGATGACGGGCTGGTGGACAGCCTGCATACTCACCTGAGCACTATTTTACCTGACTATATGGTGCCAACGGCCTTTGTGCGGCTGGATGCTTTTCCGTTGACGCCAAACGGTAAGTTGGATCATCGGGCGTTACCGGCGCCGGACAATGAAATTGTTGCCCGTCAGGTTTACGCTGAGCCCCAGGGAGAAACAGAAATAGCGCTGGCGGCGATTTGGCGTGAATTATTGGGCATTGAGCAAATAAGTCGGTATGACAGCTTTTTTGCCTTGGGTGGTCATTCGTTGCTCGCTGTACGTATGATTGGACGCTTGCGTCACTTGGGATTGACACTGACGGCGCGTGATCTGTTCCAGTCGCCGGTGCTGTCAGATCTGGCGCAAACGTTAGGACAGCATCAGGCTGTGAAAGTGCCGCCTAACGTCATTATGCCAGCAACCACAGAGTTGACGCCGGCAATGTTGCCGCTGATTGATTTGACTCAGGCTGATATTGACTGCATCGTCGGGCAGGTGCCGGGAGGGGTAACCAATATTCAGGATATCTATGCCCTGTCGCCATTGCAGGATGGCATTTTGTTCCACCATTTGCTGGAGAATGAAGGTGATCCCTATCTATTGTTCAGTCAGATGGCCTTTGCTGACCGGGCGCTGTTGGATCGTTATCTGGCAGCGGTTCAGCGGGTGGTTGATCGCCACGATATTCTGCGTACCGTTTTTATCTGGCAAGGATTGTCAGTCCCGGCGCAGGTAGTCTGGCGTCAGGCCACCTTATCGGTGACGGAACTAACACTAAACCCGATTGATGGTCCGGTCAGTGAGCAGTTAACCCAGCGTTTTGATCCGCGTCAGCATCGTATTGATTTGAGGGAAGCACCGCTATTACGTTTTGTGGTGGCACAAGAAACTGATGGCCGTTGGGTTCTGTTGCAACTGCTGCATCACCTGATTGGCGACCATGAAACGATGGAAGTGATGCACCGTGAAGTGCAGGCGTATCTGGCAGGTCAGGAGGAGAGCCTGCCTACACCGGCACCTTTCCGTAATCTGGTAGCGCAGGCCCGGTTGGGGATGAGTCAGGAGGAACATACCCGTTTCTTTACTGGCATGTTAGCCGGGGTGGATGAACCCACGTTACCGTTCGGGTTGACGGAAGTGCATCGTGATGGCTCGCAGGTGGCTGAATCTCACCGGATGTTAGCGCCTGAGCTAAATAACCGTTTGCGCAGTCAGGCCCGACGTTTGAGTGTTAGTCTGGCGACCTTGTGTCATCTGGCTTGGGCACAGGTGTTGTCGCGTACCAGCGGGCAAGATCAAGTGGTGTTCGGCACGGTGCTGTTTGGGCGTATGGCGGCGGGAGATGGGGCTGACAATGGCATGGGGCTGTTTATTAATACTTTGCCGTTACGGTTGGATATGGATGAGACCCCGGTACGGGAGAGTGTGCAGGTTGCCCATACCCGATTGGCCGGATTATTGGCGCATGAACATGCATCACTGGCGCTGGCCCAGCGTTGCAGCGGCGTACAGGGTGAGATCCCCCTCTTTAACAGCTTGCTGAACTATCGGCACAATACTTTGCCGGTAACGTCAGATGATTTGATGAACGGTATTGAGTTTCTTGGCGCACAGGAGCGGACCAACTATCCGTTAATGCTATCGGTAGAAGATTTTGGTGATGCTCTGGGGCTGACGGCTCAAGTAGTGCGGCCGTTTGAGCCGGAAAGCTTGTGCGGTTATATGCAGCAAGCGCTGGAGAGTTTGGTGACAGCGCTGGAACAGGCCCCGCAAATGCCGGTACGACAGTTGGAAATTCTGCCGGAAGCGGAGCGTACCTTGTTGTTAACAACTTGGAATGCCACGGAAGCCGCTTATCCTGACCAGTTGTGCATTCATCAATTATTTGAACAACAGGTGGAGCAAACCCCTGACGCGACAGCGTTAGTGTATCAAGAGCAAACGCTCAGTTATGCTGAATTAAATGCCCGTGCCAACCGCCTGGCCCATCAACTTATCGCACTGGGCGTCGTACCTGACCAACGGGTAGCGATTTGTGTGACGCGTTCACCGGCCATGGTGGTGGGATTGTTGGCGGTGATGAAAGCGGGCGGGGCTTATGTGCCGCTAGACCCGGCTTATCCTGGCGCGCGTCTGGCTCATATTCTAACCGATGCTGCTCCGGCCGTGGTGCTGGCAGATGAAGCTGGCTGGGTTGCACTGGGTGAGGAAGCGCTGACCAGACTGACAGTACTTAACCCAAATACTTTGCCTGATCAACCGGATTGTAATCCACAGGTACCTGCGCTGACTTCCCGGCATTTGGCCTATGTGATTTATACCTCCGGCTCCACGGGGGTGCCCAAAGGGGTGATGATTGAGCACCGTAATACGGTTAACTTCCTGCATTGGGCACAGCAGGCTTTTGAAACGGAAGCGATCCGTGAGGTGCTTTTCTCAACGTCGATGAATTTCGACCTGTCCATTTTTGAATGTTTTATGCCGTTATCTCGCGGTGCGGCGATTTATCTGGTGGATGATGCGCTGTCATTGATGCAGCATACCCTGCCGGTGACCTTGATCAACTCAGTCCCGTCTGCGATGAAACCGTTATTGCAGGCTAGGGCGCTGATGGCGTCGGTCCATACTGTCAATCTGGCGGGGGAACCGCTGAAAGGCGCCTTAATTGAGCAGATTTTCGAAGACACGCAAATAGAGCGGTTGTGTAATCTCTATGGACCTTCTGAAACAACAACCTATTCTGCCTGGTTGCCGATACAGCGGGGTGACAGGATCATTGAAAGTATCGGCCGTCCGATAGCCAACACCTACCTTTACTTACTGGACGAATATGGTCAACCGGTGCCGTTGGGGGTGGTGGGGGAAATTTATATTGGGGGAGCGGGCGTGGCGCGTGGCTACCTCAATCGCCCTGACTTGACGGCAGAACGGTTCCTGATTGATCCATTTAGTGATGTGCCGGATGCCCGGATGTACCGCACCGGGGATTTAGCCCGTTATTTGCCGGACGGTAATCTGGGATTCCTGGGCCGTAACGATCAGCAGGTTAAAATCCGTGGCTTCCGCATTGAACCGGGGGAAATTGAATCTCGGTTGGTGGAACATCCGGCGGTGAGTGAATCGGTGGTATTGGCACAGGGGGAAGGGCAGGAAAAACGGCTGGTGGCCTATGTGGTGGCGGAAGCTCACGAGGGGTTGATTAACAGTTTACGCGAACATCTGAGCATTCAGTTGCCTGATTACATGGTGCCGTCGGCCTTTGTACGGCTGGATGCGTTTCCGTTAACGCCGAACGGTAAATTGGATCGTCAAGCGCTGCCGGCGCCAGACAATGAAGCCGTGGCCCGTCAGGTTTATGAGGCGGCACAGGGAGAAATGGAAATGGCTCTGGCGGCGATTTGGCGTGAAGTTCTGGGCGTTGAACAGATCAGCCGGTATGACAATTTCTTTGCCTTGGGCGGCCATTCGTTGCTGGCGGTACGGGTGATGAATCGGGTAGCCGCTTTGGGTATTGAATTGCCGCTAACCACCCTGTTTAAATTCCCTTCGTTAAGGGCATTTGCTGAGGCTATGCAGACCCGAAAGGAGCAACCGGATACTATCCTGCCAGCCATTGTGCCGATATCCCGTGAAGGGGAATTATCGTTGTCATTTGCGCAACAGCGCTTGTGGTTCTTGGCACAACTTGAGGGCGTCAGTGAAACTTATCATATTCCGATGGCCCTGCGCTTGTGTGGTGAGTTGGATGTCATGGCCTGGCAAAAGGCGTTGGATACCTTGTTTGCCCGTCATGAAGCGTTACGTTCTATCTTTGTCTCTGTAGATGGTCAGCCGCAAGTACGGCTGTTGGAACCGGATAGCGGCTTACTGTTATCTCAATATGACCTGCGCGGAGTTTCGGATGCTGATGAAGTTCTTGAGCGCCTGAGTACGGAGGAGGCCCACGCGTCATTTGACCTCGAAAGCGGCCCGCTTATCCGTTCGGCTCTCATCCGGATCACTGATGACGAATATCAGTTTTTGCTGACTTTGCACCACATTATTTCCGATGGCTGGTCTGCCAATGTGCTGATACAGGAATTGAATGCGCTCTATACGGCGTTTATGGCCGGACAATCCGATCCCTTGCCGCCATTGGCGATTCAATACCCGGATTACGCCGCCTGGCAGCGTCAGTGGCTGTCGGCTGAACGTATTCAGGTTCAGTCTGACTATTGGCGTGCAATGCTGGCTGACGCGCCGGTTCTGCTGGATTTGCCTACTGATCGGCCTCGTCCACTGGAGCAGTCGTTTGCCGGAGATGCCGTGCTGGTTGATCTGGATGTGGAATTAACAACGGCCCTTAAGCGCCTGAGTGAACAGCAGGGTGTCACCTTATTTATGACGTTGTTGTCAGCCTGGGGGATAGTCTTGTCGCGCCTGTCAGGTCAGGAAGATGTGGTGATTGGAACGCCGAGCGCGGGCCGTAGTCGTCGGGAAGTGGAGCCGTTGATTGGTTTCTTTGTCAATACGCTGGCGTTGCGCATGGATTTATCGGGTGAACTGTCTGTGACGGAATTACTGGCGCGAGTCCGGCAAACCGCATTGTCGGCACAGGAGTATCAGGATTTACCGTTTGAGCAGGTGGTGGAAATCGTGCAACCGCCGCGCCGACTGGCGCATACCCCGTTATTCCAGGTGATGTTTGCCTGGCAAAACAATGAAAGCACGGAATGGGGATTACCGGGGCTGGCGGTGTCGCCGGTCGATCAAGCCGTTGATGCTGTCAAGTTTGATCTTGAGCTCAACCTGTTAGAAGAGGAAGGCAGGATTGTTGGGGCGTTGAGTTATGCCACGGCTCTGTTTGATCTATCGACAATGGAACGGCAAGTGGGATATCTGCATGCGGTGCTGCAAGCGATGGTGGCTAACCCTCAAAAGCCGGTCGGAGAAATTGATATTCTATCTCCGGCAGAGCGCAGGTTGTTGCTGGAAACTTGGAATGCCACGGCAACCGTCTATCCTGAGACGTTATGTGTTCATCAATTGTTTGAACAACAGGTGGAGAAAACGCCAGAGGCGGTGGCCTTGGTGTGTGAAGGGCAGACCCTCAGTTATGCCGAATTAAATGCTCATGCTAACCGGTTGGCCCATCAGCTTATTACATTAGGGGTAGAGCCGGATCAGCGGGTGGCGATTTGCGTGTCGCGTTCACCGGCAATGGTAGTGGGATTGTTAGCGGTGATGAAAGCGGGCGGGGCTTATGTGCCGCTAGACCCGACTTATCCTGGCGGGCGGCTGGCGCATATTTTGACCGATGCTGCCCCTACCGTGGTGCTGGCGGATAAGGCAGGCTGGTCTGCATTGGGCGAGGAAACGCTGACCGGACTCGTAGTGCTGGACCCGAATACCTTGTCTGAACAGCCGGACAGTAACCCACAGGTACCTGCGCTGACTTCGCGGCATTTGGCCTATGTGATTTATACCTCTGGTTCCACTGGGGTGCCCAAAGGGGTGATGATTGAGCACCGCAATACGGTTAACTTCCTGTACTGGGCGCAGCAGGCTTTTGAAACGGAAGCGATCCGCGAGGTGCTTTTCTCAACGTCGATGAATTTCGACCTGTCCATTTTTGAATGTTTTATGCCGTTGTCCCGTGGCGCGGCGATTTATCTGGTGGAAGATGCGCTGTCATTGATGCAGCATGCCTTGCCGGTAACCTTGATCAACTCAGTTCCGTCAGCGATGAAACCGTTATTGCAGGCTCAGGCGCTGATGGAATCGGTTCATACTGTCAATCTGGCGGGGGAACCGCTTAAGGGCGCCTTAATTGAGCAGATTTTTGCAGAAACACAAATACAGCAGTTATGTAATCTCTATGGACCTTCTGAAACGACAACCTATTCTGCCTGGTTGCCGATACAGCGGGGTGACCGGATTATTGAAAGTATTGGCCGTCCGATAGCCAACACCTGTCTTTACTTACTGGACGAGTATGGTCAACCGGCTCCGTTGGGCACGGTGGGGGAAATGTATATCGGGGGCGTGGGAGTGGCGCGTGGCTACCTTAATCGCCCAGACTTGACGGCGGAACGTTTCCTGATTGATCCGTTTAGTGAGGTGCCGGATGCCCGGATGTATCGCACCGGAGATTTAGCCCGTTATTTGCCGGATGGTAATCTGGAGTTCCTGGGCCGTAACGACCAGCAGGTTAAAATTCGCGGTTTCCGCATTGAACCGGGGGAAATTGAATCCCGATTAGTGGAACACCCGGCGGTGAGTGAATCTGTGGTATTGGCACAGGGGGAAGGGCAGGAAAAACGGCTGGTGGCCTATGTGGTGGCAGAAGCTCACGAGGGGTTGATTAACAGTGTACGTGAACATCTGAGTATTCAATTGCCCGATTACATGGTGCCATCGGCCTTTGTGCGGCTGGATGCGTTTCCGTTAACACCTAACGGTAAGCTGGATCGCCAATCGTTGCCAACGCCGGACAATGAAGCCGTGGCCCGTCAGGTTTATGAAGCGCCTCAGGGAGAAATGGAAATCGCGCTGGCGGCGATTTGGCGTGAAGTCTTGGGCGTTGAACAGATCAGCCGGCATGACAATTTCTTTGCTCTGGGCGGCCATTCATTGCTGGCGGTGCGGGTAATGAACCGGGTAGCCGCTTTGGGTATTGAACTGCCATTAACCACCCTGTTTAAGTCTCCTTCGTTAAAGGCATTTGCTGAGGTTATGCAGGCCCGGAAGGGACAACCGGGTACTATCCTGCCCGCCATCGTGCCGATATCCCGTGAAGGAGAATTACCATTATCATTTGCTCAACAGCGCTTGTGGTTCTTGGCGCAGCTTGAGGGCGTCAGTGAGACATATCATATCCCAATGGCCCTGCGCTTGTGTGGTCAATTGGATATCATGGCTTGGCAGAAGGCATTGGATACCTTATTTGCCCGTCATGAAGCGTTACGTTCTGTCTTTGTCTCTATTGATGGTCAACCGCAAATGCGGTTGTTGGCACCAAATAGTGGCTTACTGTTATCTCAATATGACCTGCGCGGGATACCGGATGCTGATGTTATTCTTGAGCGTCTGAGCGTAGAGGAAGCCCACGCATCATTTGATCTTGAAAGTGGCCCACTTATTCGTGCGGCTCTCATCCGGCTCACCGATGATGAATATCAGTTTTTGCTGACTTTGCATCACATTATTTCCGATGGCTGGTCTGCCAATGTGCTGATACAGGAACTGAACACGCTCTATACGGCATTTATGGACGGGCAATCCGATCCATTGCCGCCGTTGGCGATCCAATACCCAGATTACGCCGCCTGGCAGCGTCAGTGGTTGTCGGCTGAGCGTATTCAGGTTCAGTCTGACTATTGGCGTGCAATGCTGGCTGACGCACCGGTTCTGTTGGATTTGCCTACTGATCGGCCTCGTCCACTGGAGCAGTCGTTTGCCGGAGATGCCGTGCTGGTTGATCTGGATGTGGAATTAACAACGGCCCTGAAACGTCTGAGTGAGCAGCAGGGCGTCACCTTATTCATGACGTTGTTGTCAGCTTGGGTGGTGGTTCTGTCACGTTTGTCAGATCAGGACGATGTGGTGATTGGCACACCGAGCGCGGGCCGTAGTCGTCAGGAAGTGGAGCCGTTGATTGGCTTCTTTGTCAATATGCTGGCATTGCGCATGGATTTATCGGGTGAGTTGACCGTGAGTGAGTTGCTGGCGCGAGTTCGACAAACCGCATTGGCGGCACAGGAGCATCAGGATTTACCGTTTGAACAGGTGGTGGAAATTGTACAGCCGCCGCGCCGGTTGGCGCATACGCCGTTGTTCCAGGTGATATTTGCCTGGCAGAACAATGAGAGCACGGACTGGGAACTGCCGAAGCTGGCCGTCTCACCGGTCGATCAAGCCGTTGATGTTGTCAAGTTTGATCTTGAACTGGGCTTGTCAGAAGAGGAGGGCAGGATTGTTGGGGCGTTGAATTATGCCACCGCCCTGTTTGATTCGGCGACGATGGAACGACAGGTGGAATATCTGCATGCGGTGCTGCAAGCGATGGCGGCTAACCCTCAACAGCTCATCGGAGAAATTGATATCTTGTCCCCTGCGGAGCGCAGGTTGTTGCTGGAAACTTGGAATGCCACGGAAACCGCCTATCCTGAGACATTGTGTATTCATCAATTGTTTGAACAACAGGTAGAGCAAACCCCTGACGCGATAGCATTAGTGTATGAAGAGCAGACCCTCAGTTATGCCGAATTAAATACCCGTGCTAACCAGTTGGCCCATCAGCTTATCGCACTGGGCGTTGTACCCGATCAGCCAGTAGCGATTTGTGTGTCGCGTTCACCGGCAATGGTGGTAGGAGTATTGGCAATACTGAAAGCCGGTGGTGCCTATGTGCCGTTGGACCCGGTTTATACCGGGGAGCGTTTGGCACATATTCTGACTGATGCCGCTCCGATTATTGTGCTGGCGGATGATACCGGACGTAGTGCGCTGGATGAAAAGACGCTTGCTGCGCTAACTGTGCTCGATCCTAATATTTTGCCTGATCAGCCGGATGGTAACCCACAGGTACCGGCATTAACCGCACAACATCTGGCTTATATAATTTATACCTCGGGTTCGACCGGGACGCCGAAGGGGGTGATGGTCGAGCATCGTAATATCCAGCGTTTGTTTGACGCGACGGAATCCTGGTATCACTTTACCCGGCAAGATGTTTGGTGTCTGTTCCATTCCATCGCGTTTGACTTCTCGGTATGGGAATTATGGGGAGCGTTACGCTATGGCGCTAAACTGGTTCTGGTGCCGCACGCGATCGCTCGCTCCCCTCAAGAGCTACATCAATTCGTGTGTCAGCACGGTATCACCGTATTGAATCAGACGCCGAGCGCTTTCAAAGCCTTTATTGCCAGTTATGTTGACAACCCATTGTCAGACCAGTTGCGTTATATCATCTTTGGGGGAGAAGCCCTCGATCCGGGTATGTTGCGACCGTGGTATCACCTGCGTGAAGAGACGTCACCAAGGTTAGTGAATATGTACGGCATCACGGAGACAACGGTTCATGTGACTTATCGGGAGCTGAATCCACATGATGTGGAACAGATAACCAGCCCTATTGGTGCACGTATTCCAGATTTAACTCTCTATCTGTTGGATAAATACGGTCAGCCGGTGCCGTTGGGGACAATAGGAGAGTTGTATGTTGGGGGGGCCGGTGTAGCACGAGGTTATCTGAATCGCTCTGAACTGACGGCGGAACGTTTCCTGATTGATCCGTTTAGTGATCAATCGGGTGCCCGCATGTACCGTACCGGAGATTTGGCCCGTTACCTGCCGGAGGGGGATTTAGTGTTTGTGGGTCGCAACGACCAACAAGTTAAAATCCGCGGTTTCCGCATTGAACCGGGGGAAATTGAGGCCCGACTGCTGGAACACCCGGCAGTGAGTGAATCGGTGGTGTTGGCATTGGGGCAAGGGCAAGATAAGCGTCTGGTTGCTTATGTCGTGGCGCCGGCGGATGATGGGCTGGCGAATAGCCTGCGTACCCATTTGAGCGCCATTTTACCGGATTATATGGTGCCAACAGCCTTTGTGCGGCTGGATGCGTTTCCATTAACGCCGAACGGTAAATTGGATCGTCGAGCCTTGCCGGCACCGGATGGTGAAGCTTTTGCTCGTCAGGTTTATGCGGCACCGCAAGGGGAAACGGAAATTGCATTAGCGGCCATTTGGTGTGAGTTGTTAGATATTGAACAGGTCAGTCGGCACGATAGTTTCTTCGCACTGGGTGGTCATTCTCTGCTAGCGGTACGGATGATTGAACGTTTGCGTCATCTGGGGCTGACACTGGCGGTCCGTGATCTATTTCAGTCTCCGGTGTTGTCTGAACTGGCGCAAACGTTGGGACAGCACCGGGCTGTGGTGGTGCCGCCGAATGTGATTACGCCAGCGACGACGACACTTACTCCGGGGATGTTGCCGCTGATAGATCTGACTCAAGCTGATATTGATTGCCTCATAGGGCAAGTGCCGGGCGGGGTGGCTAATATTCAGGATATTTACGCCCTGTCACCGTTGCAGGACGGTATTTTGTTCCACCACTTACTGGCAAACGAAGGTGATCCGTATCTGGTGGTCAGCCAGATGGTGTTTGCTGATCGTTCTTTGCTAGACCGTTATTTGGCGGCGGTGCAACAGGTGATTGAACGTCACGATATCCTACGGACCGCTTTTCTCTGGCAGGGATTATCTGTGCCGGTTCAGGTAGTCTGGCGTCAGGCACCTTTATCGGTCATTGAATTGATGTTCGACCCGGCTGATGGGGCGATTTGTGATCAATTGACTCAACGTTTTAATCCCTGTCATTATCGTCTTGACCTGAATCAAGCGCCGTTGTTGCAGTTTGTGGTGGCTCAGGAAACCGATGGCCGCTGGCGAGTATTGCAATTGCAGCACCACCTGATTGGCGACCATACGACGATGGAGGTCATGAACCAGGAGATTCAAGCGTATCTTATCGGGCAAGGGAATAGCCTGCCCGTTCCGGTACCTTTTCGTAATTTGATTGCTCAGGCACGGTTGGGGGTTAATCAGGCAGAGTATATCCGCTTCTTTACCGACATGCTGGCTGAGGTGGATGAACCCACGTTACCCTTTGGATTGACAGAGGTGCATCGTAATGGCTTGCAGATGACGGAATCACACCAAATGTTATCTCAGGTGTTGAATGATCGTCTGCGCAGTCAGGCGAGACGTCTGGGCGTCAGTTTGGCAACTTTGTGTCATTTGGCTTGGGCACAAGTGTTGTCGCGTACCGGTGGTCAGGAGAAAGTGGTATTCGGTACCGTGCTATTTGGGCGCATGGCGGCGGGGGAAGGCGCTGACAGTGGCATGGGGCTATTTATCAATACCTTGCCGTTGCGGCTGGATATCGATGATACCCCGGTACAGGACAGTGTACGGGCAGCACACGCCCGATTAGCCGAATTGTTAGATTATGAGCATGCTTCATTAGCATTAGCCCAGCGTTGCAGCAGGGTACAGGGTGAAATGCCACTCTTTAGTGCTTTGTTGAACTATCGACATAACTCATTGGCGGTGGTTTCGGATGAAACCATGAGTGGTATCGAATTCCTTGGTGGGCAAGAGAGTAGTAACTATCCGTTTTCCTTGTCGGTGGAAGATTTTGGTGATGCACTGGGGTTAACGGCTGAAGTTGTCCAGCCATATGAACCGGAACGAGTATGCGGCTATATGCGGCAGGCACTGGAAAATCTGGTGGGGGCGCTTGAGTCGGCTCTGGAGACACCGGTACGGACACTAGGCATTCTGCCTGAGGATGAACGCACGTTATTGCTGGAAACTTGGAACGCCACGGAAACCCCGTATCCTGACCCGTTATGTATTCATCAGTTGTTTGAACAACAGGTAAAGAAAAATCCTGATGCTACAGCGCTAATGTATCAGGAACAAACTCTCAGCTATGCAGAGTTGAATGCCCGTGCCAATCGACTGGCTCATCAACTGATTGCGCTCGGTGTAATACCCGATCAGCAGGTGGTGATTTGTGTAACACGTTCACCTGCGATGGTAGTGGGCGTGCTGGCGGTGTTGAAAGCCGGGGCAGCTTATGTGCCATTGGACCCCGCTTATCCGGGTGAGCGTCTGTCTTATATCCTGACTGATGCCGCGCCATCTATTTTGCTGGCGGATAGTACTGGGCGGACAGTATTGGGTGAGGAGGCGCTTTCGGGGTTGACCGTATTGGACCCGAATCTCTTGCCTGACCAGCCTGACAGCGACCCGCAGGTCTCTGCGTTGACGCCACAGCATCTGGCTTATGTCATCTATACTTCGGGCTCAACCGGGCAGCCGAAAGGGGTGATGGTAGAACATCAAGCGGTGTATCAACGTTATCTGGGCGTTAACGAACACTATGCCGTCAGCGCACAAGATCGAGTGTTGCAATTTGCTGCTTTTGCGTTTGATGTTTCAGTGGAAGAGTGCTTCTCGTCATTATGCAACGGGGCTACGCTGGTGATTCGAGATGATAGCTGGCTGACTTCGATGCCGGAATTTATTGCCTTAACCCGGCAACATCGTATCACGGTCATGTTCCTGCCGACCTTATTCTGGTCTGAACTGGCGGCCGGCGATAACGGATCACCGCTACCGGAGTGTCTCAGGCTCATCATCATTGGCAGTGAGGCGGTCAAAAAGAACGCCATTCAGGATTGGTTTAAGCAGGAAGGTCATCTGCCCCGGCTATTGAACGCGTATGGTCCGACGGAAAATACCGTGACGGCGACCTGTAAAGAAGTCGTCTCGCCGGCGGATGATCGTTCTATCGGTCGGCCAATTAAAAATACCTGCGTCTATCTGCTGGACAAAGAGGGGCAACCGGTGCCATTAGGCTGCTCCGGCGAAATGTATATTGGCGGCGTCGGGGTGGCGCGGGGTTATCTTAACCAGTCGGCATTAAGTGCGGAGCGTTTTCTGCCCGATCCCTTTAGTGCGGTATCCGGTGCGCGGATGTATCGCACCGGGGATTTAGCCCGCTACCTGCCGGATGGCGAGCTGGAATTCCTGGGCCGTAATGATTATCAAGTTAAAATTCGCGGCTTCCGTATTGAACCGGGAGAGATTGAAGCCCGGCTGACAGAGTATCCTGCGGTACGCGAAGCGCTGGTATTGGCGCTGGATGACGGGCAGGACAAACGGCTGGTTGCCTATGTGGCGGCGCAAGCAGATGATGAATTGGTTAATAGCTTACGTACCCATTTGAGTGCTATTTTGCCCGGCTACATGATACCGGCGGCTTTTGTACGTCTGGATACTTTCCCGCAGACCCCGAATGGTAAGCTGGACCGCCAGGCATTGCCGGTGCCGGGAGAGGAAGCGTTTGCTCGTCAGGTCTATGAAGCTCCGCAAGGGAAGATAGAGACGATGCTGGCGGCTGTTTGGCGTGAGTTGCTGGGCATTGGGCAGATTAGCCGACATGACAACTTCTTTGCGCTCGGCGGTCATTCATTGCTCGTTGTACGGATGATTGAACGATTGCGGCGTATCGGTCTGGGGATATCGGTACAAACGCTATTCCAGAACCCAACACTTCGTGTTCTGGCGCAGTCTCTGGCTGAGCATGATGAAATCCCGGTGCCTGACAACCGTATTACGCTGGATACGGTGGCGTTGACACCGGATCTGCTGCCGTTAATTGATCTGACTCAGACAGAGATTGACTTTATCGTTGAGCAGATACCGGGCGGGCTCAAAAATATTCAGGATATCTATGCGCTGTCGCCGTTGCAGGATGGCATTTTGTTCCACCATCTACTGGCGAATGAAGGTGATCCGTATCTGTTGACGGGGCAGATGGCCTTTGCTGACCGGGCGCTGTTGGATCGTTATCTGGCGGCGATTCAACAGGCTGTTGATCGGCACGACATTTTACGTACTTCCTTTATCTGGCAAGGCTTGTCAGTCCCGGCTCAAGTAGTCTGGCGTCAGGCTCCATTATCAGTGACTGAACTGGTTCTGGACCCGGCTGACGGTCCGGTCAGTGAGCAGCTAGCCCGGCGTTTTGATCCGCGTCGGTATCGTCTCGATTTGAGACAGGCGCCATTGCTGCACTTTGTCATCGCTCAGGAAACGGATGGTCGTTGGTTGTTGCAGGAATTGCAGCATCATTTGATCGGCGACCATGAAACGATGGAAGTGATGCACCGCGAAGTCCAAGCCTATCTGACGGATCAAGAGGACAACTTGCCTACGCCGACGCCTTTCCGCAATCTGGTGGCCCAGGTCCGGCTGGGGGTGAGTCAGGAAGAACACTCTCGCTTCTTTACTGACATGCTGGCGGAGGTCGATGAACCGACCCTGCCGTTTGGGCTGACGGAAGTGCATCGTGATGGCTCGCTGGTGGTCGAATCCCATCGGACGTTGCCGGCCGAGTTAAATGACCGTTTGCGTCATCAGGCGAGACATTTGGGCGTCAGTCTGGCGGCGTTGTGTCATTTAGCTTGGGCTCAGGTGTTGTCGCATACGAGTGGTCAGAAGAAAGTCGTGTTCGGCACTGTACTGTTTGGACGTATGCAGGCGGGAGACGGTGCCGACAGTGGTATGGGGCTGTTTATTAATACCTTGCCGCTGCGGCTGGATATCGATGATACCCCGGTACGAGACAGCGTACAGATAACACATATCCGGCTGGCTGGATTGCTGGTGCATGAGCATGCGTCGCTGGTATTGGCCCAGCGTTGCAGTCGTGTACAGGGTGATATTCCGCTCTTTAGTACCCTGTTGAACTACCGGCATAATGCGAACCCGATGGCCCCGCATGAGGCCGTGCAGGGCATTGAGTTCTTGGGAGGGCAAGAGCGCACTAACTATCCGTTTGTGCTGTCGGTGGAGGATGGTGGCTCTACTTTGGGATTGACTGCTCAGGTCGTGCAGCCATTTGAGCCGGAGAGACTATGCGGTTATATGCAGCAGGCATTGGAAAGTTTGGTAGAGGTGCTTGAACAGGTGCCGGAAACGCCGGTACGGATACTGAATATTCTGCCTGAAACGGAACGGAGGCTGTTGCTGGAAACGTGGAACGAGACTGAAACCGTCTATCCTGAGCAGTTATGCGTTCATCAGTTATTCGAGTGTCAGGCAGAGAAAAATCCTGATGCCACGGCACTGGTTTATGAAGAACAGACCCTCAGTTATGAGGAACTGAATGCCCGAGCTAACCGGCTGGCTCACCAATTGATTGCATTGGGTGTCGTCCCCGATCAGCGGGTAGTAATTTGCGTGGCACGCTCACCGGCAATGGTGGTGGGAGTGTTGGCCGTATTGAAAGCGGGGGGAGCTTATGTACCGCTGGACCCAACCTATCCGGCGGAGCGTCTGGCGTATGTTCTGACTGATGCCGCGCCAACTATTTTGCTGGCGGATAAGGCCGGACGCGCTGCGTTGGGTGAGCAGGCATTGGCAGAACTCACCGTACTTGACCCAAATGCGCGGCTTAACCAGCCGGACTACAACCCGCAACTACCTGAATTAACCTCACGACATCTGGCGTATATCATTTATACCTCGGGTTCGACGGGGACACCGAAAGGGGTGATGTTGGAACATCGAGGGGTCTGCAACTACCTGCGATGGGCGCTGAGTGATTACCTCACAGAAAGGCAATTCGATAGTATCGTTTCGTCACCGCTAGCCTTTGATGCCACCGTCACCAGTCTTTACCTGCCTTTACTGTGTGGCGGCAAGATCCGCTTGATCCGTGACGGGCAGGAGCTGGTTGAACTGCTCCCTGCGTTGCTGTCAATGGAATCGGGTGCTCTGGTTAAAATTACCCCTAGCCATCTTTCAGCAATGGGTCAGGAATTAAAAACAGCGGGACAAGAATGCCCTGCGCACTGCTTTATCGTGGGCGGAGAGGCGCTACCCGGTTCCACGGTTGCACTCTGGCGAACATTATCGTCTGGATCACGCATCATTAACGAGTATGGCCCAACCGAAACCGTCGTGGGTTGTACTGTGTTTGATACTAATCACCCGAGCCGTTTTGTTGATAACGTACCGATTGGTCGGCCAATATCCAATACCCAAATCTATATTCTCGATACCCGAGGGGAACCTGTTCCAATCGGTGTCACTGGTGAGCTTTATATTGGGGGAATCGCCGTCGCCCGTGGCTACCTGAACCGGCCGGAATTGACGGCTGAGCGTTTCCTGCCTGATCCGTTTAGCGATAGACCTGATGCGCGGATGTATCGAACCGGGGATTTGGTCCGTTACTTGCCAAACGGCAATCTGGTATTTGTTGGCCGTAATGACCAGCAAGTTAAAATCCGCGGCTTCCGTATTGAACCGGGGGAAATTGAAGCCCGACTGACAGAACACCCGGAGGTACGCGGCGCATTGGTACTCGCTCTGGATGATGGGCAGGATAAACGGTTGGTTGCCTATGTAGAAGCGCAGGCAAATGACGAGTTGGTGAATAGTCTGCGTACTCATTTGAGCGCCCTATTGCCGGGTTATATGGTGCCGGCGGCTTTTGTGCGGCTGGATGCATTCCCATTACTGCCGAATGGTAAGCTGGATCGTCGGGCGTTACCGGCACCGGACAGTGAAGCTGTTGCTCGTCAAGTTTATGAAGCGCCACAAGGGGAAACGGAAATGGTGCTGGCGGCGATTTGGCGTGAAGTCTTGGGGGTTGAACAGATCAGCCGACATGACAATTTCTTTGCCTTGGGCGGTCACTCGTTACTGGCAATGCGAGTGATGAATCGGGTAACCGCTTTAGGGATTGAACTGCCGCTGACTACCCTGTTTAAATCCCCATCATTAAGGGATTTTGCTGAGATCATGCAGGCTCGGATGGGTCAGTCGGACACGCTCTTGCCGTCCATCCTGCCGATATCCCGAGAAGGGGAATTACCGTTGTCGTTTGCTCAACAGCGCCTGTGGTTCCTGACGCAGCTTGAGGGCGTCAGTGAAACTTATCATATCCCGATGGCCCTGCGCTTATCTGGTCAACTGGATATCGCGGCTTGGCAAAAGGCGCTGGATACCTTGTTTGCCCGTCATGAAGCATTGCGTTCTGTCTTTGTCTCTATTGATGGTCAGCCACAAGTGCGGCTGTTGGAGCCGGATAGCGGCTTACTGTTATCTCAATATGACCTGCGCGGCGTTCCGGATGCTGATGAGGTCCTTGAGCGTCTGAGTACAGAGGAGGCCCACGCGTCATTTGACCTCGAAAGTGGCCCGCTTATCCGTGCTGCTCTCATCCGGCTCACCGATGACGAATACCAATTTTTGCTGACTTTGCATCACATTATTTCCGATGGCTGGTCTGCCAATATATTGATGCAGGAACTGAACGCGCTCTATACCGCGTTTATAGCCGGGCAACTGGCTTCGTTGCCGCCATTGGCGATTCAATACCCGGATTATGCCGCCTGGCAGCGTCAGTGGTTGTCGGCTGAACGGGTTCAGGTTCAATCCGACTATTGGCGTGCAATGTTGGCTGACGCGCCGGTTCTGTTGGATCTGCCGACAGATCGACCTCGTCCGCCGGAGCAGTCGTTTGCCGGAGATGCCGTGCCGGTTAACTTAGGCGTGGAATTAACGGCAGCCCTTAAGCGCCTGAGTGAGCAGCAGGGCGTCACCTTATTCATGACGCTGTTGTCAGCTTGGGCAGTGGTTCTGTCACGTTTGTCAGGTCAGGACGATGTGGTGATTGGTACGCCGAGTGCGGGCCGTGGTCGTCAGGAAGTGGAGCCGTTGATTGGCTTCTTTGTCAATACGTTGGCGTTGCGCATGGATTTATCGGGTGAACTGACGGTGAGTGAGTTGCTGGCGCGAGTCCGGCAAACCGCATTGACGGCGCAGGAGCATCAGGATTTACCGTTTGAACAGGTGGTAGAAATCGTGCAACCGCCGCGTCGGTTGGCGCATACCCCATTGTTCCAAGTGATGTTTGCCTGGCAGAACAATGAGAACTCAGAATGGGGATTACCGGGGCTGGCAGTCTCACCGGTCTATCAACCCTTTGATATTGTCAAGTTTGATCTTGAACTAGGCTTGTTAGAGGAGGAGGGCAGGATTATAGGGGCATTGAGTTATGCCACTACCCTGTTTAATCCCGCGACAATGGAACGGCAGGTGGGATATCTGCATGCGGTGCTGCAAGCGATGGTGGTTAACCCCCAACAGCCGATCGGGGAAATTGATATCTTGGCCTCGGCGGAGCGCAAGCTATTGCTGGAAACTTGGAACGCAGCGGAAACCGCCTATCCTGAGGCGTTATGCATTCACCAACTGTTTGAACAACAGGTGGAGAAAACCCCGGAAGCCACGGCATTGGTATATCAACAGCAAACCCTCAGTTATGCCGAATTAAATGCTCGCGCTAACCGGTTGGCCCATCAGCTTATCGCATTGGGTGTCGTACCTGACCAGCCGGTGGCGATTTGTGTGTCGCGTTCACCGGTCATGGTGGTAGCGCTGTTGGCGGTATTGAAAGCCGGTGGTGCCTATGTGCCGCTGGACCCAACCTATCCGTTAGAACGTTTGGCGTATATCCTGAATGATACAACGCCGTCAGTGGTGTTGGCTGATGCGACTGGACGGGCGGCATTAGGTGATGAGGCGTTGAGCAGGCTGACGGTATTTGATCCGAATACCTTGCCAGACCAGTCGGACCACAATCCGCAGGTAGCTGCGTTGACGCCACAACACCTGATTTACATCATCTATACCTCCGGCTCAACCGGGCAGCCGAAAGGGGTGATGGTGGAACATCAGGCGGTGTATCAGCGTCATTTGGGCTTTAATGAGACCTATGCGGTGACGGCGCAAGATCGGCTGTTGCAATTTGCTTCTTTTGCATTTGACGTTTCAGTGGAGGAATGTTTCTCGACATTATGCAATGGTGCCACGTTGGTCATGCGTGATGATAGTTGGCTGGCGTCGATGTCGGCGTTTATTGGCTTAGCCTGGCAGCACCGTATCACAGTGATGTCTCTGCCAGCGTTATTCTGGTCTGAACTGATTGCCAGAGACAATAATGCATTACCGCTACCGGATTGTCTCCGACTCATTATCATTGGTGGTGAGGCGGTCAAAAAGAGCGCTATTCAGGATTGGTTTGTGCGGGAAGTCCACCGGCCCCGACTGTTGAACGCCTATGGGCCGACGGAAAATACCGTAACGGCGACTTGTAAGGAGGTTTTATCCCCAGTCGATGATTGCTCTATCGGCCGACCGCTTAAAAATACCCGCGTTTACCTGTTGGATAAATACGGTCAGTTAGTCCCGTTAGGCGGCGTTGGCGAAATGTATATTGGCGGCGTGGGTGTGGCACGAGGCTACCTTAACCTGCCAGAATTGAGCGCGGAACGTTTTATACCAGATCCTTTTAGTTCAGTACCCGGCGCACGGATGTATGTTACTGGGGATTTGGCCCGCTATTTGCCGGATGGCAACTTGGAGTTTCTGGGTCGTAACGACCAGCAGGTCAAAATTCGCGGCTTCCGGGTTGAGCTAGGGGAAATTGAAACCCGGCTGGAAGAACACCCGGCGGTGCAAGAGGCGGCAGTGCTGGTATGGGAAGATGAGCAGAGCAAACGGCTGGTAGCCTATGTGGTGGCAGAAGTGAATGAAGGGTTGGCAACCCGTTTGCGTGAATATTTGAGTGCAGTTTTACCTGACTATATGGTCCCGGCAGCCTTTGTGCGGCTGGAGACTTTACCGCAGACCCCAAATGGCAAGTTGGATCGTCGGGCGTTGCCGGCGCCGGGGGAAGAGGCGTTTGCCCGTCAGATCTATGAAGCCCCGCAAGGGAGGATAGAAACGATGCTGGCGGCTGTCTGGTGTGAGTTGCTGGGCATTGAACAGATTAGCCGGCATGACAGCTTCTTTTCGTTGGGTGGTCATTCTCTGCTTGCTGTGCGCATGATTGAACGATTGCGGCATATTGGTCTGAGTGTATCGGTAAAAACGTTATTCCAGCATCCAACACTCTGTATTTTGGCGCAGTCTCTGGTTCAGCATAATGAAATTCAGGTGCCTGACAACCGTATTACACCGGATACCACGGCGCTGACGCCGGCGATGTTGCCGCTGATTGATTTGACCCAAGCTGACATTGACCACATCATCGGGCAGGTGCCGAGCGGGATCGCCAATATTCAGGATATCTATGCGCTATCGCCGTTGCAGGATGGCATTTTGTTCCACCATCTGTTGGCAAATGAAGGTGATCCGTATTTGTTGACGGGGCAAATGGCTTTTGCTGACCGAGCGCTGTTAGATCGTTATCTGGCGGCGGTTCAATGGATAATTGATCGGCACGATATTCTGCGAACCGCTTTCCTCTGGCAAGGATTATCAGTGCCGGCGCAGGTGGTCTGGCGGCAGGCCCCATTGTCAGTGACGGAGCTGACATTAAATCCGGCTGACGGCCCGATCAGTGAGCAGTTAACCCGGCGTTTTGATCCGCGTCATCATCGTCTCGACCTGAGCGAAGCACCGCTGTTGCGTTTTGTCATCGCTCAGGACACTGATGGTCGTTGGTTGTTACTGGAATTGCATCATCACTTAATCGGCGACCATGAAGCGCTGGAAGTGATGCACCGTGAAGTGCAGGCGTATCTGACAGGTCAGGAAGAGAGCCTGCCTGTGCCGACACCTTTCCGCAATCTGGTGGCTCAGGTCCGGTTGGGCGTGAGTCAGGAAGAGTACAGCCGTTTCTTTACCGACATGCTGGCGGAGGTCGATGAACCGACTCTGCCGTTTGGTTTGACGGAAGTGCATTGTGATGGTTCGCAGGTGACGGAAGTTCACCGGATGTTGCCAGCCGGGTTAAATGACCGTTTGCGCCATCAGGCGAGACATCTGGGTGTCAGTCTGGCGGCCTTGTGTCATCTGGCTTGGGCGCAGGTGTTGGCGCGTACCAGTGGTCAGAAGAATGTCGTGTTTGGCACGGTGTTGTTTGGGCGTATGCAGGCAGGGGAAGGGGCAGACAACAGTATGGGGCTATTTATTAATACCTTGCCGTTGCGGCTGGATATCGATGAGACCCCAGTACGGAGCAGCGTGCAGGCTGCCCATGCTCGACTTGCCGGATTATTAGAACATGAGCACGCGTCACTGGCATTGGCTCAGCGTTGCAGCGGCGTGCAGGGTGAGATCCCTCTCTTTAATAGCTTGCTGAACTATCGGCACAATACCTTGCTGGCAGCGTCGGATGACATCATCAGCGGTATTGAATTTATCGGTGGACAGGAGCGGACCAACTATCCGTTAATGCTGTCGGTGGAAGATTTTGGCGAATCCTTGGGGCTGACGGCGCAGGTCGTGCAGCCGCTTGATCCGGAAAGTCTATGCGGTTATATGCAACGAGCACTGGAAAGTCTGGTGGATGCGCTTGAGCAAGTGTCGGACATGCCTGTTAGGGCATTGGAAATCTTGCCGAAAGCGGAACGTACGCTGTTGCTGGAAACTTGGAACGCGACGGAAAGCGCTTATCCTGAGACGTTATGTGTTCATCAACTGTTTGAACAACAGGTAGAGCAAACTCCTGACGCGACAGCGTTAGTGTATGAAGAGCAGACCTTCAGTTATGCCGAATTAAATGCCCACGCTAACCGGCTGGCTCATCAGCTTATTGCACTCGGTGTTGTCCCTGACCGGCGAGTGGCGATTTGCGTGTCACGTTCACCGGCGATGGTGGTGGGATTGCTGGCGGTAATGAAAGCGGGCGGGGCTTATGTGCCGCTAGACCCGACTTATCCTGGCGGGCGGCTGGCGCATATTTTGACCGATGCTGCCCCTACCGTGGTGCTGGCGGATAAGGCAGGCTGGTCTGCATTGGGCGAGGAAGCGCTGACCGGACTCGTGGTGCTGGACCCGAATACCTTGCCTGAACAGCCGGACAGTAACCCACAGGTACCTGCGTTGACTTCGCGGCATCTGGCCTATGTGATTTATACCTCCGGTTCCACGGGAGTGCCCAAAGGGGTGATGATTGAGCACCGCAATACGGTTAACTTCCTGCACTGGGCGCAGCAGGCTTTTGAAACGGAAGCGATCCGCGAGGTGCTTTTCTCAACGTCGATGAATTTCGACCTGTCCATTTTTGAATGTTTTATGCCGTTGTCCCGTGGCGCGGCGATTTATCTGGTGGAAGATGCGCTGTCATTGATGCAGCATGCCCTGCCAGTGACCCTGATCAACTCAGTCCCGTCTGCGATGAAACCGTTATTGCAGGCTCAGGCACTGATGGCGTCGGTTCATACTGTCAATCTGGCGGGAGAGCCGCTTAAAGGCGCTTTAATTAAACAGATTTTCCAAGAAACACAAATAGAGCGGTTATGCAATCTCTATGGGCCTTCTGAAACGACAACCTATTCTGCCTGGTTACCGATACAGCGGGGTGACCGGATTATTGAAAGTATCGGGCGTCCGATAGCCAACACCGGCCTTTACTTACTGGACGCGTATGGTCAACCGGTGCCGTTGGGCGTGGTGGGGGAAATGTATATCGGGGGGGAGGGCGTGGCGCGTGGCTACCTCAATCGCCCTGACTTGACGGCGGAACGTTTCCTGATTGATCCGTTTAGTGATAAACCGGATGCCCGCATGTATCGCACCGGGGATTTAGCGCGCTACTTGCCGGATGGCAACCTGGAATTTCTGGGCCGTAACGACCAGCAGGTTAAAATTCGCGGTTTCCGCATTGAACCGGGGGAAATTGAATCCCGATTAGTGGAACACCCGGCGGTGAGTGAATCGGTGGTATTGGCACAGGGGGAAGGGCAGGAAAAACGGCTGGTGGCCTATGTGGTGGCAGAAGCTCACGAGGGGTTGATTAACAGTGTACGTGAACATCTGAGTATTCAATTGCCTGATTACATGGTGCCGTCGGCCTTTGTACGGCTGGATGCGTTTCCGTTAACGCCGAACGGTAAATTAGATCGTCAAGCGCTGCCGGCGCCAGACAATGAAGCCGTGGCCCGTCAGGTTTATGAAGCGCCTCAGGGAGAAATGGAAATCGCGCTGGCGGCGATTTGGCGTGAAGTCTTGGGCGTTGAACAGATCAGCCGGCATGACAATTTCTTTGCTCTGGGCGGCCATTCATTGCTGGCGGTGCGGGTAATGAACCGGGTAGCCGCTTTAGGCGTCGAACTGCCGCTGACTACCCTGTTTAAGTCCCCTTCATTGAGGGCATTTGCTGAGGCCATGCAGACTCGGTCTGGTCAACCGGATAATATTTTGCCGATATCCCGCGAGGGGGCGTTACCGTTGTCATTTGCGCAACAGCGCTTGTGGTTCCTGGCGCAGCTTGAGGGGGTCAGTGAAACTTATCATATCCCGATGGTCCTGCGTTTATCTGGACAACTGGATATCGTGGCTTGGCAAAAGGCGCTGAATACCTTATTTGCCCGTCATGAAGCGTTACGCTCTGTCTTTATCTCTATTGATGGTCAGCCGCAAGTGCGGTTGTTGGAACCGGATAACGGCTTACTGTTATCTCAATATGACCTGCGTAGGATTCCAGATGCTGATAGAGTCCTTGAGCGTTTGAGCGTGGAAGAGGCTCATGCATCATTTGATCTTGAAAGTGGCCCGCTTATCCGCGCGGCTCTCATCCGGATCACCGATGACGAATATCAGTTTTTGCTGACTTTGCACCACATTATTTCCGATGGCTGGTCTGCCAATGTGCTGATACAGGAACTGAACACGCTCTATATGGCGTTTATGGACGGACAACCCGATCCATTGCCGCCGTTGGCGATTCAATACCCGGATTATGCTGCCTGGCAGCGTCAGTGGCTGTCGGCTGAGCGTATTCAGGCTCAATCTGACTATTGGCGTGCAATGTTGGCTGACGCGCCGGTTCTGTTGGATTTGCCTACGGATCGGCCTCGTCCTCTAGAGCAGTCGTTTGCCGGAGATGCCGTGCCGGTTGATCTGGATGTGGAATTAACAACGGCCCTGAAACACCTGAGTGAGCAGCAGGGCGTCACCTTATTCATGACGCTGTTGTCAGCTTGGGCGGTGGTTCTGTCGCGTCTGTCGGGTCAGGAAGATATGGTGATCGGCACACCGAGTGCGGGTCGCAATCGTCAGGAAGTAGAACCGTTGATTGGCTTCTTTGTCAATACGCTGGCGTTGCGCATGGATGTATCGGATGAGCTGACCGTAACCGAGTTGCTGGCGCAAATCCGGCAAACCGCATTGGCGGCACAAGAGTATCAGGATTTACCGTTTGAACAGGTGGTGGAAATCGTGCAACCGCCGCGCCGACTGGCGCATACCCCATTGTTCCAGGTGATGTTTGTCTGGCAGAACAATGAGAACACGGAATGGGGATTACCGGGGCTGGCGGTATCACCGGTCGATCAAGCCGTTGACGTTGTCAAGTTTGATCTTGAACTGGGCTTGTCAGAAGAGGAGGGCAGGATCGTGGGGGCGTTGAGTTATGCCACGGCCCTGTTTGATTCAGAAACAATGGAGCGGCAGGTGGAATATCTGCACACAGTGCTGCAAGCGATGGTGGCTAACCCCCAACAGCCGGTCAGGGAAATTGATCTCCTTTCTCCGGCGGAGCGCAAGTTATTGCTGGAAACTTGGAACGCCACGGCAACCGCCTATCCTGAGAGGTTATGTATTCATCAGTTGTTTGAACAACAAGTGGAAAAAACCCCTGACGCGGCAGCGTTAGTGTATAACGAACAGACCCTCAGTTATGCCGAATTAAATGCCCGCGCTAACCGGTTGGCTCGTCAGCTCATTAAACAAGGGGTGTATTCCGGTGATTATGTTGCGCTCTTGCTAGCACGCTCAATGGAACTGGTGGTAGCCCAATTAGCGATTCTCAAAGCCGGTGCCGTTTATGTGCCGATAGATCCTAGTGTGCCGGATGAGCGGAAAAACTGGCTGATCAGTGATTGTTCAGCCAAGTTGTTGCTTACCGATACGCAGGCGGATATTCCGGCTAACTTGACTGTGCCGCTGCTTCGTCTCTCGGATGAGGCAGATACGGTTCACGAGGAAGATCGCCGCAACCTTGACTTACCGCGTTCCAGCACCGAGTTGGCATATATCATGTACACTTCCGGTTCTACCGGCACACCTAAAGGGGTTTTGGTGCCGCATCGTGCGGTGGTTCGGTTGGTTATTAATAATGGTTATGCAGAAATTGGATCGGAGGATCGGGTAGCCTTTGCTGCTAATCCGGCGTTCGATGCCAGTACGTTTGAAGTCTGGGCGCCATTGCTCAATGGTGGCGCGTTAGTGGTTATCGATCACGCCACTTTGTTGACGCCGCAGGCGTTTGTACAGACTCTACGGGTTCAGAGAATGACCGTTCTGTGGTTGAGTGTCGGATTGTTTAACCAGTTAGTAACGGAGTTGCTTCCGATTCTTCCACAGATAAAGCTCCTGATTGTCGGCGGAGATGCCCTTGATCCCCATGTTATCGGTCAGGTACTGAACACCAATCCGCCACAACGGCTATTAAATGGCTATGGGCCAAGTGAAGGCACCACTTTTACGACCACATACCGTATCACTGCATTAACATCGGGAGCCGCCCGCATTCCTATCGGGCGGCCGGTAGCCAACACGCGGGTTTATCTGTTGGATAAGTATGGTCAGCCGGTGCCGTTGGGGGTGACCGGAGAGATTTATGTGGGTGGCGATGGGGTAGCCTGTGGTTATCTTAATCGGCCTGAATTAACCGCCGAACGTTTCCTTGTTGATCCGTTCAGTGATCAACCGGATGCTCGCATGTACCGCACCGGGGATTTGGCGCGTTATCTGCCGGATGGCAATCTGGAATTCCTGGGCCGTAATGATCAGCAGGTTAAAATCCGTGGTTTCCGTATTGAACCGGAGGAAATTGAGATCCGGTTGGCCGAGTACCCAACGGTGCGTGAAGCGGCGGTGTTGGCACGCGGCGAAGGGCAGGAGAAACGGCTGGTGGCCTATGTGTCGGCGCCTGCGGATAAGGGGCTGGTGAACAACTTGCGTGCTCATCTGAATGCTATTTTGCCTGACTATATGGTGCCGTCAGCTTTTGTACGGCTGGACGCTTTTCCATTGACGGCTAACGGTAAGTTGGATCATCAAGCGTTGCCGGCACCGGACAATGACGCCTTTGTCCACCAAGTTTACGCTGCGCCTCAGGGAGAAACAGAAATCGCGCTGGCGGCAATTTGGCGTGAATTACTGGGCATTGAGAAGATAAGTCGATATGACAGCTTTTTTGCCCTAGGGGGGCATTCGTTGCTCGCGATACGGATGGTTGAACGCCTGCGTCACTTGGGATTGTCGCTGACGGCGCGTGATCTGTTCCAGTTGCCGATGCTGTCAGACTTGGCGCAAACGTTAGGGCAGCATCAAGCTGTGATCGTACCGCCTAACGTTATTACGCCGACAACGACAGCGTTGACGCCGGCGATGTTGCCGCTGATTGATTTGACTCAAGCCGACATTGACCGCATCGTCAGGCAAGTGCCGGGCGGGGTGAGCAATATTCAGGATATCTATGCCCTATCGCCGTTGCAGGACGGTATTTTGTTCCACCACTTACTGGCAAACGAAGGCGATCCCTATTTGTTAGCCGGCCAGATGGTCTTCGCTGATCGGACTCTGCTAGACCGTTATCTGGCGGCGGTGCAACAGGTGGTTGATCGTCACGATATTCTGCGTACCGCCTTTATCTGGCAAGAGTTGTCTGTGCCGGCTCAGGTGGTCTGGCGTCAGGCACCTTTATCGGTGACTGAATTGGATTTAGACCCAGCGGATGGACCGATTTGTGAACAACTGGCTCAACGTTTTAATCCTCGTCGTTATCGTCTTGACCTGAACCAAGCACCGCTGATGCGGTTTGTGGTGGCGCGGGAGACTGATGGTCGTTGGATTGTACTGCAATTGTTGCATCATCTGATTGGCGACCATACCACGTTGGACGTGATGAACGGCGAGGTTCAGGCGTATCTTGCCGAACGAGAAGACAGCCTGACTTCCCCGGTCTCTTTCCGTAATTTAGTGGCTGAAGCCCGGTTGGGGATGAGTGAGGAGGAACATACCCGTTTCTTTACCGAGATGTTGGCGGAGGTGGATGAACCCACGTTGCCATTCGGATTGACGGAGGTGCATCGTGATGGTTCACAGGTAACGGAATCTCACTGGATGCTGGCGCCTGAATTGAATGACCGTCTGCGTGGTCAAGCCCGGCGTTTGGGGGTCAGTCTGGCGGCGTTGTGTCATTTGGCTTGGGCACAGGTGTTGTCGCATACCAGCGATCAAGAGCAAGTGGTGTTCGGCACCGTGCTGTTTGGGCGCATGGCGGCGGGAGAAGGGGCTGACAACGGAATGGGGCTGTTTATCAATACCTTGCCGCTGAGGCTGGACATCGATGATACGCCGGTGCAGGGGAGTGTGCTGGCCGCCCATACCCGGCTGGCCGGATTACTGGAACACGAACATGCTTCACTGGCGTTGGCTCAGCGTTGCAGTGGCGTGCAAGGTGAGATCCCTCTCTTTAGTAGCTTGCTGAATTATCGGCATAATGCATTTTCAGCAACGTTGGATGAACTTGTAAACGGTATTGAATTTCTTGATGCGCAGGAGCGAACCAATTATCCGTTAGTGCTGTCGGTGGAGGATTTTGGTGAATCCTTGGGATTGACCGTTCAAGTTGCCCAGCCGTTTGAGCCGGAACGGGTATGCGGCTATATGCAACAGGCACTGGAGAGTTTGGCAGTCGCGTTGGAACAGGCTCCGGAAACGCCGGTACGGACATTGAGCATTCTGCCGGAAACGGAACGCACACTGTTGCTGAAAACTTGGAATGCGACGGAAACCGCCTATTCTGAGACATTGTGTATTCATCAATTGTTTGAACAGCAAGTGGAGCAAACCCCTGACGCGATAGCGTTAGTGCATGAAGATCAGACTCTCAGTTATGCTGAATTAAATACCCGCGCTAACCGGTTGGCCCATCAGCTTATCGCATTGGGTGTCGTGCCCGATCAGCGAGTGGCGATTTGTGTGTCACGTTCACCGGCAATGGTCGTGGGGGTATTGGCAATACTGAAAGCCGGCGGGGCCTATGTGCCGTTGGACCCGGTCTATACCGGGGAGCGTCTGGCGCATATTCTGACTGATGCCGCTCCGGCTATTGTGCTGGCGGATGATACCGGACGGAGTGTGCTGGGTGAGAAAATGTTGACTGCGCTGACTGTGCTCGACCCTAATATCTTGCCTGATCAGCCGGAGGATAACCCACAGGTACCGGCATTAACCGCACAGCATCTGGCCTATGTCATTTACACCTCGGGTTCGACGGGGACGCCGAAGGGGGTGATGGTCGAGCACCGTAATATCCAGCGTTTGTTCGATGCGACTGAATCCTGGTATCACTTTACCCGGCAAGATGTTTGGTGCCTGTTCCATTCCATTGCGTTTGACTTCTCGGTATGGGAATTATGGGGAGCGTTACGCTATGGCGCTAAACTGGTTCTGGTGCCGCACGCGATCGCACGCTCCCCTCAAGAGCTGCATCAATTCGTATGTCAGCATGGCGTCACGGTGTTGAATCAGACGCCGAGCGCGTTTAAAGCCTTGATTGCCAGTTATGTTGCCAATCCATTACCGGACCAGTTGCGTTATATCATCTTTGGGGGAGAAGCCCTCGATCCGGGTATGTTACGGCCGTGGTATCACCTGCGTGAAGAGACATCACCACGGTTGGTGAATATGTACGGTATCACGGAGACAACGGTTCATGTGACTTATCGGGAACTGAATCCGCATGATGTGGAACAGATAACCAGTCCTATTGGTACGCGTATTCCGGATTTAACCCTCTATCTGTTGGATAAATATGGTCAGCCGGCGCCGTTAGGGGTAACAGGTGAATTGTATGTCGGAGGGGCTGGTGTAGCACGGGGTTATCTGAATCGCCCAGAGCTGACGGCGGAACGTTTCCTGATGGATCCGTTTAGTGATCAACCGGATGCGCGCATGTACCGTACCGGAGATTTAGCTTGCTACCTGCCGGATGGCAGCCTGGAATTCCTGGGCCGCAACGACCAGCAGGTAAAAATCCGAGGATTCCGCGTTGAACCGGGGGAAATTGAGGCTCGATTGGTGGAACACCCGGCGGTGAGTGAATCAGTAGTATTGGCATTGGGGCAAGGGCAAGATAAGCGTCTGATTGCCTATGTCGTGGTGCCAGCGGATGAGGGGCTGGCCAATAACCTGCGTACCCACTTGAGTGTAGCTTTACCTGACTATATGGTGCCATCAGCTTTTGTGCGACTGGATGCATTTCCGCTAACGCCGAACGGTAAATTGGATCGTCGGGCCTTGCCAGCCCCGGACAATGAAGCGTTTGCCCGTCAGATTTATGAAGCGCCACAAGGGGAAACGGAAATTGCATTAGCGGCTATCTGGTGTGAGTTGCTAGGGGTTGAGCAAATAAGCCGGTATGACAACTTCTTCACGTTGGGGGGCCATTCACTGTTTGCTATGCGAATGATAAATCTTGCTGCTGGTCGGGGTTTGGTTTGCACATTGAATGCTGTGTTCCAATTCCCGGTGTTGGCTGAACTGGCTGCGAAAATTACCTCAGATCTGCTGTCTCAGCCGCAAAACAGCGCTGTATCGGTACGACTTGATGGGACAGGGCTGCCGCTGTTTTTTGTTCCTAGTGGCATGGGTGATTACTCCTATGTCTTCGGACTGGCTCGACGTATCCCATCGGGCCACCCGATTTATGCGCTGCCCTGGCCGTCTATTAATGAAGAACCGATGGTAACGATGGAGCAGCAGGCGGCGAGAATGATCACCTTGATGAAGACTGTTCAACCGGAAGGCCCTTATCGGCTATGTGGTTACTCTTCTGGTGGAATATTGGCTTATGCTGTTGCTCAGCAGCTTTTGAATGCGGGTGAAGTGGTCAATTTCCTGGGATTAATTGATGCGCCCGCGCCTCATTATTTAGGGGAACAGATCATGCAACCTAAATATCGGTTCTTTATTGAACTGTCTCGACAGTCAGGGGAGGAGTATTCGGAAGAGATTGCGGAGTTATACCGGCGAATCGATGAGTTGAATTTTGTGCAGTTTATTGAAGCGGCACAAGAATTAGCGTTATATCCGGCAAATCTGCATGCGGATGTGATCGCAAAACGTTGGGGGCAGATCGAGTGTTACGCGCAAATAGTTGCGGATTATGAGCCTCCAGCATTAGCAATAACGCTGCATCAGTTCTATGCGGTAGAACCTTCCCCCGCTATTTCTTTTATGACGGATGAAAAACCGGAGTCAGTGAACATGGAACCGTCGTTGGGTTGGGCGAAGATAATGTCTGATACTTCGCTTGAGCTGATTGCGATACCGGGTGATCATTTTAGTTTATTGGAGGATGATGAGAATAAAACCGCTTTAGCTCAGGCTTTGAATAGGGCGCTGGCAATCAGTTGTGATGAGGAGACATCGTAATACTGATATAGTCAGAAGTTTTGAATAATTTAACCTTGATATGATAATCCGGTATATAGTGTTTATACCGGATTTTTTCTTATTTTTGGTAAGGTTCCTTGTCTTTCCCTTCTGCATCTTAAGGGCAACTGGTTGGAAGAGGCGGGCTTTATGACCGGGCAGTCGGTGCAGATCAGCATTGAGCACGGGCTGTTTGGTTATCCGGCTTATTGAGAACAGTTGATGGCTAAAGGGAAGATCCCAGCGTTGGCTGGGATCTTCACGTCGTTTATACAATTTTAATTAGCAAAGTCTCACATTTTACTCTGCTTCCTGTTCTATTTTATAACGGGCTGATTCTTCCTTTGCTAATTCTAGCTACTCATCAAAATTATTAAGATTCCTTCTATCTTCCCATCCAGTTGACGCAAAAGCATGGATAAAAAATATTTTTGGATCACCAGAGATATCAGAACTATCAAAGCAAGCAATATCATCAGAATAAGATACTTTTGCAAATGGCACGAGTTGTCTCTCTGGATATTGCGCTTTCATTTCAGACAACCAGTATTTAGCGAATTTTTCAAATTCGCATAAAAACCACCAAGGTTCTAAATCCAAAATAGATTCTTTATTTACTATTTCCAAATAAAGAAGATGGAAAACTAAATCCTTCTGGTAGTTCTTCTATTGAATATAAGTAACATGTCATAATGGATTAATCCTTTGATTTTCTAGTAATTCTAGGAAGCTCATCGGAACCATCGGGGTTACTCTTACTAAACCCGCCAGTTTGTTTATTTATCCTTCCGGTGATTGCCTCTCCCCATGTTTTAGGCTCAAGTCCCCTCCTAGGATCAGAGAATCTGATTTCATTAGGGTTAAATGTCGATATATTACCTGTTGTTCCTTTCGCTGCATTCCCAGTTTGGCTATGTGATGTTTTCGTGGCTTCCGCTTGGGCACCTTTATCAGCATTAGCCTGCTGGCTTTGGTCTGAATTGATAACTTTTGCATCTGCTTTACTAATTCCGCCTGCAACTCCGGACGCTGCCGCAATTCCTGCCCGCCCCATAATCTTCACGATTTCCTGGGTCGTCTCTTCTGATCTGCCGGTGACGTGGGCACGATGAAGCACTAAATTGCGGGATGCATCAATAAAGTAAGGTTGTAATAAATAACGATGCAATAGTGGATAGAGTCAGGAAAAACAATTGTAGATTTCATTTCTTACTCCAGTTTTTGTTTAACTTATCTTCTATTGTACTGCCCGCAACTTCAGAGCTTATTGCACCAGAACCTGCACCAATGACTTCAGCAACAGTTCCTGATACTACAGGTTTAAATTTATCAGTAACTACTTTACTGGTCCTTGCATCTATTACGTTACCAATACCTGCACCAATTGCAGGGGACAAAGGATCTTTCCCTTGCAATTTAGCACCTGCATACGCACCAGTAATACTCGCCACTTCTGTAAACCAAAACCCTTTGCCCTGCGTTACCGCCCCCGTTCCAGTAGCTATCAGTGCATCAGTAATGTTCACTGGACCATTTGTAAGCTGATTACTAATGTTGGCCTTTCCACTAATTACACCTCCAGCAAAAATACTTCCTACAGTTGCTCCTGATGGTAGCAACAGTGGTGCTGCTACTGTGGACATTCCAGCCCCCCAAGCGACTAACAATCCTCTTACCGGATCTTGTCCTTCCGGGTGATCCCCTTTGGCATGTTTTGACAATGCCGCTGAAATCTCTTGAGGGGATTTACCTTCATTTAACATAGCGATAGCCAGATTTGATGCTGACCGACCGTAATCCGCCATCCCTTTGGGTAAGCTAAGTGCATTATTGTCCGTAGTAATTTTTTGTTAGAGAAGAAATAGTTTCATGCTTTCCCAGTGCAATAATCTCACAGCCAGGATCATCAAACGCACCTAATATCATTAAAACGATACCACCATGTTGCCAAATAAAACTGGCCCAATCTGAAACATGTTGAATCTGCGTTATATCTAACTTTTCATAAACATCTTCGTTAGGAATAAGTGCCAAATATGTTTTCTTTTCAGTTAATACTAACTTTGCGGCTGCTTTTAAATCGGAAAGATAAAAATAGCATAATCCTGATAAACTTAAGCCTTGTGAGGACTGAACCATAACATTCTGTTTTTTTAACGCAAACTCTATATCATTGCTTCTTGATTTTAATAACCCCCAAGTTTGTTTATATCGAATAATAGATGTATCCGGTTGAACGCCAGATAGTTCTATATATAAATAAATAGAACTTCTATCATTATAAAACTCCAACATTTTTACCATTTTCGTAAAAAGTGGTACAAAACCTTCTTCACGATTTACATTTAGTAGCTCCCAGCTTACTGCTTCAATATCCTCTGTTGTAATAAATAAGGAATTAAAATCAGTAATATCATTATCTTTACGGATATCAGCAGCATATCTAACTATCATATTAATAGTCATAGTGATTCCCTTTTTCATCATTAAAGTGAGGTCCTCTATTTTGAGGATCATTTACTCCAAAATCATGTCCTTTAGCATCGTCCCTAATTTGTATTGTTTGAGTTCCGCCTCCTGCTTTAGGAACATCAAATTCATATATTTTTCCAGGTTGGAGCTTCCCACGCTTATCAATATTTGGCAATACTCTATCAGGATGTTTTCCAACAGGAATTCCTGAGCGACGTTTTGCTTCATTAAGTGCACCAGACTTACCAGCTCCTACAGGAGAATAGTTTTCTGGTTTTTCTCCTTTGGTCTGATAAATAAAATCATCTTTCGTTGGCCCATCAGGAATTGGTGTCACTGTCGTATTACCACCTACATCCGGCTTACCTTCCGTATTGCCGGTATGATTTGGCGTAATACCAGACCGATTCTCCTCATTGCCTGTATGGTTCGGTATACTACTCGGCTCTAACTGTTGGTTTCCACCTGTATGATTAGGGTATTTTCTGATATCACCGGACTGATCACCGCCAGTATGTGTTGGCAGATCAGTTGGATTAGCAACTTGAGTGTATTTATTCTGAAGTGTATTTAGGTAACTCTGTGTAATTTCATCATTTCCCATCATCTGAAGCATGATCAGATGGTCTAAGTCTTCTGAAGAAATCTTATCAGCAATTTCCTTTGCCACTATTCCGGTTATACCCGCCTTAACACCTATCTCCAGGACTTTCTCCGCTACTTTGGCTCGGCATGGGGCAGCTATTGCACACCCTTCCGTTACCAGTTTACCTAAGAAATTATTGTCAGCAACAACGCATTCCATTGCGAAGTTGAGCGCCAGATACCGATTTTTCTAAGGCATCCAGTCAGTTATCATCAGCTTTTCCTTGTACGCTTCAATACCCGGTCAACAGCGCCCCGACGCGACTTTTTACTTTATAAGTCACTTTCTTAATTAGCACGATCGCTGATAACTAATTATCAGGCCGGAAGATCACTCCCTGAGCTAACGATTAACAGTAAGATCTCTCCCGGTTCAGCGGGTCGGGATTTACATCTATGATAACCACTTTTTAAACTGTTCCAGAATAAAATCATACGCTTCTTCTTCTGTTAAAAACGAAGAAAGAATAGAAGGTTGATCTCTTTCAACATAATAAACAGTCCATTGCCCCTTTTCTTTAACGACACAAGTACAATCGTTATTTTTCAATGTACCTAAAGAATAGCTACTGGGATGAATGTTCAGTATATTTAACTGAGCTATAAGTTCTTCACTTGTCATTTATTATTTACCTTCTGTATGTATTCGTTATCCAAGTACCATTGAACCGATTTAGGTAATTCATATTGCGTTCCTTTTCCTTTTTGACCAAACCAAGGCAATATATTTGACTTTGGTACATCAGGTATCGGTTTAACAACTTTATATTGGAAGTATGGTTTTGTAGTTTCATAAGACGGAGGTAATGCTCTGTTCTCAAATGGTACACCAACTGGTGACACAAAGTTACCTCCAGGATGTCCATATCTATCAACAATTGTTCCTGCTGGTAACGTCACTTTTTCAACCGGTCCATAAGCGCCTCGATTTGGCGGCCAAATTCCAAGCGATTCCTGAACTGTCCCTTCCGCTTTACTAAATTTACCAAAATTAGAAGACTTGTTTGATTTTTGACTTGCTATAACATTCCCTTTGACATGTTCAGCTAACAAATCTCCGTTTCCATTAACCACTTCTGTCGACTGATATTTACTCAAAGACAGATACGCCTTTGCTGCCGCAAACTGTATTAACTTCGCTTCACTGTTAGGTATCCCACCGGCAACAATTTCCGCCGCTTTCTGTGGCGTCATCTGCTCATTTGACAACACGACATCCAATGGAACGCCAAAGAAGTTGCCCCATGCAATGATCAAACCTTTTGCCGGGTCCTGACCATCAGGGACTTGTCCTTTTAAGTAGTGAGTTAAGGCTGTGTTTATTTCTTCGGGTGTTGCCCCGGATTGGGCCATTTTTTGAGCCAGTGAACCTGCGCCTTCAAAATGTTTAGCACCTTCGGAACCAAACAGACGTCCCATGCTAAGGGCATTATTGTCAGCCGCATTCTTCCCGGCTTGGGCCCCGGTAACGGCGCTCCCGGTAGAGTCACCGGCAATGCCGCCTGCCAGCCCGGCCGCCAAGGTAGAAAGGGTGCTGATAGTCTGTTTCTGCTCCTCCGTTAACTCACTGACTTTTGCCCCGTCGCCGTAAAGCTGCTTAATCAGTACCTGAGCGGCCAGCTCACCGGACGTGGCACCGGCTGCTCCTGACAAGGCATTGTTACCACTCACCTCCGCCGCCACCGCGCCTAAAATCGCATGGGCCAGCGTGTTGGTGGCGATATCCACCTGATGGGTTTGCGGGTCAGTAGTCAGTTCTTTAATCACCCCGGCCAGATACGGCGATGCGCCGCCGGCCAGCGCCTGACCAAGATTGTTCCCCGCCAGCCCCTGAATCGCTGCCGTAGCCGCCTGTAACGCTTTTTGATATTTGCCGCCGGTCCCCAGGCCGGAGTCATTCAGCGCCTGCGTGTAAGCGGTGTCATAAATTTGTTTATTGATATCCTCCAGAGTCGGGTGTTGATTGCCTGCGTTGATCAATTTTTCTTTGGCATCAGCTTGGTCCTGTTCACTGATATGACTGAGTTTCGCTTTCGCCGCTTGGGTCGCGATAATTTTCCCTTCCGTCCCGGCTATCTCGGTCATCTGGGCGCTGAGTTCGCCAATCAGTTGCGCCTGTTTCAGCCGCTGTTGTTCCTTTTCCTTGTCAAATATCGGACTCAAGACATTGGCGGCGTTATCGGTATCGCGACTTAAGTTCGCGATATCCTGCGTTTGGTGGTCCTTATCCCGGATAATCAGGTGGCCGTCACTGACGGCGGCATGCGTGGTACTGCTGTCATGGCCCTGATTATGGGCCCCCGTCAGCGCATTAACCGCCAGATTATTCAGCACCTGACCGGTGGTTGGTTGGCCGAGGCTGACGCCCGC